>JAGLSY010000036.1 GCA_023135545.1 Thermoplasmata archaeon
GGCCCTGTAATGGAGCACGAAGTTGGTGGCTCCGATTATCATGAAGAGCATGACCACCAGCTCCACGGTCGGGCTGTCGTAGAAGCCGATATTGGCCGAGTGGACGGAAAAGCCGCCGGTCGAGAGGGTTGAAAAGGACATGGTTACCGAATCAAAGGGCGAAAGGCCAGCCGCCATGAGAAGTAGAATTGACAGCAGGGTGAAGAAACCGTAAACACCCCATAGAATCCTGGCAGTCTGGTGCAGTTTCGGCCTGAGCCGCGTCACAGAAGCTCCGGCCACCTCGGCCTTGAAGAGATGCAATCCTCCCTCAAGGAACCTGGCCAGTATTACAACACTGAAAACTATGATGCCCATGCCTCCTAGCCATGAGGTCGTGGCCCTCCACATGAGTATGCTGTGGGGGTAAATGGCAATGTAATCCCCCTGGCTCGGGTCCAGAATTGTGGCACCGGTGGTCGTGAAACCCGATATGGACTCGAAGTAGGCATCTATTGGGTTGGATATGGAGCCTCCCAGAAGGTAGGGCAGGGCACCCAGCGCCCCTATGACCAGCCAGCCGATGCCCACGACGACGAAAGCCTCCCTCTCCCTGAGGTCCTCATCCCACTTTCTGGTGTAATACCACATTGCCCCCCCCATTGCCATGGAAATCAGCATGGGAACCACGTATGTCTTGGCCAGCCAGCCTCCATCTTCTCCATAAACCAGACCGGTTATTAAGGGCACAAAATAGGTGAAGCTGAAAAGAAGGATGATATAACCCATGATTGCCATTATGCCAGCTTTTCTCACATGAACCCCTCATCGGCCTTTGCCCGAGCGCATGAACAGTTTGTCCAGCTTCTTCAAGGACTCTGTCCCGGCAAATATTATCAGCCGGTCGCCGGGTCTGACCACATCGAACTGTGTGGGCCTCATCACGCTCCCGCTTCTTATTACCGAGCCGATGAAGCTGTTGTGAGGCAATTTGATCTTTCCGAATTCCTTGCCCACTATCCACAGGGACTTGGAAACGAATATCTCAATGACCCTGGAATCGTCAGAGGGAAGGCTGGCTATCTGCTTTGCACGGGGCTTTTCTCCGGGTATTGCTATGTGCCTGAGCATGGTATTTGCCGTTATCATCCTCGGGCTCAGGGGCACGGTTATACCGATCTGCTCGAAGAGGGAGATAAGTTCAGGATTTTCGACCAGGGCCATGGTTTTTTCCACACCCATTTGCTTTGCCAGGAGACAGGCCAGCATATTGAACTGGCTGCTGTCGCTGGTCGCCACGAAGGCTCCCACATCTTCAATCCCTTCTTCCCTCAATGCCTTGTCATCGATGCCCGAAGTGTTGATAACCAGTCCCTTTTTCAGATATCTGGCTGCTTCCCGGCATTTGCGCTCGTCCCCGTCCATGAGCAGCACGAGGCGTGAGGTTTCCAGTTGCATCGCGAGATTTATGCCGATTTCATCGGCCCCCACTATCATTATCTTGTTCATTCCGGTCTCCATCTTGTCTCCCATCACCCTGCTGGCGCTCGTCTGGAGCCCGAAGAGTCTCTCCACCTCCGTAATTTTGTCTTTTGAATCAACCACGATGAAGACCTTATCTCCCTCCCTGAAGTTACCGGCCAGTTCGGGTTCGACAACCGCCCCGAAGCGGGATACCGCGGATATCTGACATCCTTTCGGCAGCGTCACGGCCTCGATATTCTTTGACACAAGGGGATTATTCTCCGGAAGAAGGAAATTTATTATCAACCCTCCTTCTTTTGATATGACATCACTGTCCACCAGGGAGGGAAGAAGAAGCATTTTTGCCATGTGGCTGGCCGTTACCTTGTCAGGGCAAATTGCCAGGTCTATTCCGAAGAGCTCCAGCTTGCCGGACATCATGTTCTCGGGCACGTAATCGCGGCTGTTCACCCGGGCCATGGTCCTGCATCCCTTGGTTCTGGCGATGACCGAGCTGATGATGTTGACCTCATCGGAGCCGGTGGCCGCTATTAGAAGGTCTGCGGAATTGATTCCCGCCTCTATCAGGGATGAAAGACTGGCCGCGTTGCCGTTTATGGATAGAAGGTCCATGTTTTCCACGGCGCTCATCCTATCTGGATCTATTTCGATAACTGCCAGGTTATGCCCTTCCTCCAACAAGGTCTCAACAATCTGCAGGCCGACATGCCCCATCCCTGCCACTATGATGTACATTCACAGCCCCAATCATATACGGCATTAAAGAATTTTCTTATGTAAAAACAATCGAAATTCTATGGAATAAGTTCATTTTCAAACTCTGCTATATAATACTTCCTATAAAACATTTATTTCATAAAAAATAAATAAAATAGTTGTTGCTAACTACATAATTATATTATATGCAACTATGCATTTGCAACAATGTTTATATAGTAAGAAATGTTGGGGGGGTAACCTATCCGGCATTTGAATCAGGTTGGGCCCGTAGCTCAGCTAGGTAGGCTTTCGCGCATCCTACGGCTCGCGGAATCCCTAGAAAGAGCATCTGGCTTTTATCTGACCAATGTCTCAGCGAATTGAGTTTCGTTGGTTGGAGAGATACCAGGTGGTCGAGGGTTCGAATCCCTTCGGGCCCGCCAATATGATGAAAGTGTGGATAAAATAAGAGGAGTTGATTGTTCAATTTTAAAATTCTGGAGGCAATGATATGGAATTCAATGTACTCGAACATGAGATGGTGCCCGAGCATCATCTGCTATCAGAAAAAGAGGAGAAAAAGGTCCTTGAAAATTATGGCATAGGGAAGGACCAGCTCCCGAAGATTAGGAAGACCGACCCCTGCATTAAGACTCTCGAAGAGATTCTCGGAGAGGAGATAAGCGAGGGCAGAGTGATCAAGGTTGTAAGGCTTAACCCCGTTTCCGGGGTCTCCAATGCCTACAGAGTTGTAATAAGAGGATAGGTGAATCGATGAGAGAACTTGTTGAGGCCTTTTTTAAGGACAGGAGCATAGTGAACCATCATATCGCGTCCTACAACGATTTCCTGCCGACCATAGACAACCCGAACAGCAGGATGCAGCAGATTGTGGACAACATCAGGGTTTCGAAGGACGAGAGTCAGAGGGGAATAATACTGCTGGATGAGGACAGAACTGATGGCAATGTCGTCTCGGTCAGGATAGGCAGGAAGAGGGACAAGAACGGAAAGGTCGACCCCCATTCCAAGCCCACCGTTCACATAGGCACCCCCAGGGTCAAGGAGGCCAACGGTGCTACCGAACCTCTTACGCCCATGGAGGCCCGCCTCAGGAATCTTACCTACATGGCCCCCATCGAGCTGACCGTTACCGTGATCGAGAACGGCATCGAGAAGGAGCCGGATAACGTTCACATAGGCAATCTCCCTATCATGGTAAAATCCAAGAAATGCAACATCCATGAAAACAATGTCGACCTTATGTTCAAGCTGAAGAGCGATGAAGAACTGGCCAGGATGTCGCCCAATGAAAAACTAAGCGGCCTGGGGGAGGATCCCTGCGATTCCGGAGGTTACTTCATAGTCAGCGGCACCGAGCGTGTGCTGATATCTCTGGAGGATCTAGCTCCCAACCGTGTTCTCGTGGAGTACAGCGAGCGCTACGGCACCAGGACGGAGGTGGCCAAGGTATTTTCCCAGAAGGAAGGTTACAGGGCTCTCACCCTCGTCGAGAAGAAGAGGGACAGCATTCTGTACGTGTCGGTGGCCGCAGCCTCCGGAAAGATTCCACTGCTCCTTCTAATGAAGGCGCTGGGACTCGAGAATGATGAAGATATCTACAATGCCGTGGTGTCCGACCCATCCATGGCCAACATCCTCTATGCCAACATAGAGGAGATCCAGGATCCCAAGAACTGCCCGCCTGACGGCGTCTTCACCACCGATGATGCCATTCTGTGGCTGGAGAAGAAGTTCGCAACCGGCCAGGCCAAGGAGTACAGGGTGAAGAAGGTCGAGTCCATACTTGACAAGTCACTGCTCCCGCATCTGGGAGACGCACCCGAGGACAGGCTCAAGAAGGCCATCTTCCTTGGAAGGATAGCCAGGACAGTTCTCGAGCTATCGTTGGACATGAGGGGAGAGGATGATAAAGACCACTATGCCAACAAGAGGTTGAAGCTCTCCGGAGATCTAATGGAGGACCTGTTCAGGGTGTCATTCACCAACCTTGTCAAAGACCTCAAGTACCAGCTCGAGAGAGGATATGCCAAGAAGAAGAGCATGAAGATAAGCTCGGCCATAAGACCGGACCTCCTGACGCAGAGGCTTCTGCACGCCCTTTCCACAGGAAACTGGGTTGGCGGTCGTGCCGGAGTTTCCCAGCTTCTGGACAGAACATCGAACATGAGCGCCCTCAGTCATTTGAGGAGGGTTACATCACCGCTTACAAGAACCCAGCCCCATTTCGAGGCCAGGGATTTGCACTCGACCCAGTGGGGAAGGTTGTGCCCCAACGAAACACCCGAAGGTCAGAACTGCGGCCTGGTGAAGAACTGTGCACTGCTGGTGGATGTTTCAGAGAGGTCGCACGAGAACGTGGTGAAGATGCTGCTCTCGGACCTGGGAGTCAAGGAGGTCAAGGGCCAGCAGACAAAAAACACCAAGATTTATGTTAACGGGGACCTGGTGGGAACCCATGACCGCCCGGATGACCTTGTCGAGGAGATAAGACAGAGAAGGCGCAGCGGCATGATTTCCAACGAGGTCAATCTGCGTCTGGACAAGGATATGAACGATGTCATCATCAACTGTGACGAGGGAAGGCTGAGGAGGCCATTGATAGTTGCTAAGGACGGCCGGCTTCTCCTCACCAGGAAGCATGTTGAAAATCTGAATTCCGGAAAGATGAAGGCCAATGACCTGGTGCGTGAGGGCATCATTGAATGGCTGGATGCCGAGGAGGAAGAGGATACCTACATAGCGGTAAAACCCTACGACGCCCCGAGCAAGTGCGAGCACTGCGGCCACCTGCTTTCCGACATGGACACCTCATGGGAGAATGTCGGCGTGCCAGATAATATGGTCAAACTGAAATGCAAGTACTGCGAGAAGATAATGAAGGTGGAAAAACTGCTCAATGACGACCATACCCATATGGAAATCGACCCCATGCTGATACTGGGTGTATGTGCCGGTCTGGTTCCATACCCGGAACACAATTCTTCTCCAAGGATTACGATGGGTTCTGCAATGGCCAAGCAGTCGCTGGGTCTCAGCAGCTCCAACTACAGGATAAGGCCGGATACGAGAGCCCACCTGCTCCATTACCCCCAGAGGCCGATGGTTCAGACAGAGGTCATGAATTTCGTCAATTTCACAAAGAGGCCAGGCGGCCAGAACTTCGTGGTCGCGGTGGCTACCCATCACGGCTATAACATGGAAGACGCATTGGTCATGAGCCGTGCCTCCATTGAGAGAGGATTGGGCCATTCCACATTCTTCAGGACATACAAGGCCGAGGAGAGGAGATACCCTGGCGGTCAGGAGGACCATTTCGAGATCCCGAGCCCCGATGTAAGAGGTGCGAGGGCCGACCTTTCTTACAACAGCCTGAGCGAGGACGGACTGATTAGCCCGGAGACCAGGATAACGGGTGGAGATGTTTTGATTGGCAAGACATCACCACCCAGATTCCTTGAGGAGGACACCGATTTCCTAACACCACAGAAGAGGAGGGAAACCTCTATCATCGTTCGCCCCGGGGAAAAGGGTTGGATAGACAGCGTGATGCTCACCGAGACGGAGAACGGCAGCAGATTGGTCAAGGTCAAGGTAAGGGACCCGAGAATTCCGGAGCTTGGAGACAAATTCGCATCCAGGCACGGTCAGAAAGGCGTTGTCGGCCATTTGCTGGCCCCGGAGGACATGCCCTTCACCGAAAGTGGCGTTACCCCAGACCTGATAATCAACCCCCACGGTATTCCATCAAGGATGACCGTTGCCCACGTTCTTGAGATGGTGGGTGGTAAGATGGGGGCCATGAAAGGACGTTTCATAGACGGTACGTCATTCAGCGGTGAGAGGGAGGAGGTTCTCAGGCAGGAACTGATCAACTCCGGCTTCAAGCACAACAGCAGGGAAATGATGCACGACGGAAGAACTGGCCAGATGATAAAGGCCGATATATTCATCGGCGTCATATACTACCAGAAGCTGCACCACATGGTGGCCGGAAAACTGCACATGCGTTCCAGAGGACCTGTCCAGATACTGACAAGACAGCCGACCGAGGGCCGTTCCAGACAGGGCGGTCTGAGGTTCGGAGAGATGGAGCGTGATTGCCTAATCGGCCACGGTGCCGCAATGGTGATCAAAGATAGATTACTCGATGAATCGGACGGAACAACCCAATACGTCTGCGGTAATTCCAGCTGCGGCCACATCGCCATATTGGACAGAAGGGGCGTTCTCAGATGCCCGGTATGCGGCAACAACTCCAGCGTGTACCCGGTCCAGACCAGTTATGCTTTCAAGTTGCTGATGGATGAATTACTGTCACTTGGCGTCGCCATGCGCCTTCAACTGGAGGAATTGAAATGATCCAGAGACCTAGACACGGAGTAAGCAAGAGGATTCAGGGCATCAAGTTCGCCCACATGTCTCCCGAAGAGTTCAGGAAGATGTCGGCTGTCAAGGTAATAACGGCCGATACCTACGACGATGATGGCTTCCCGATAGAGATGGGCCTGATGGACCCTCATTTGGGAGTTATCGAGCCAGGTCTCAGATGCAGAACCTGTGGTGCCAGGGTTGAGGACTGCCCCGGCCACTTCGGTCGTATAGACCTTGCAATGCCGGTTATCCACGTTGGCTTCGTGAAGGACATCAAGCGCCTTCTCCAGTCCACCTGTCGGTCATGCGGTCGTATCCTTCTTACAGAGAAGCAGATGGAGGAGGAGGAAGAGGTCAGGGAGATGCTTGGTTCCCTGGGTGGAGACACAACCGATTTCGACCACCTCATGAAGAGGACTGCCAAGGATGCTAGTGTACGCACGATATGCCCGCATTGTGACGCGGAGCAGTTGAAGATAACACTTGACAAGCCAACGACCTTCAGGGAAGAAGGCCACAAGCTCACCCCCAAAGAGGTGCGCGAGAGGCTGGAGAGGATACCGGACGAGGACCTCACGCCATTGGGTCTCAATCCAGAGGTTTCAAGGCCGGAATGGATGATCCTGACGGTACTGCCTGTGCCTCCGGTTACCGTGCGCCCCTCTATCACATTGGAATCAGGCGACAGGTCAGAAGATGATCTAACCCACAAGCTTGTCGATGTTCTTAGGATCAACCAGAGATTGAGAGAAAACAGGGATGCCGGAGCCCCCCAGCTTATAGTTGAGGACCTTTGGGAACTGCTCCAGTATCACATAACAACATATTTTGACAATCAGACATCGGGAATTCCCCCGGCTAGGCACAGGTCCGGAAGGCCGCTCAAAACCCTGGTTCAGAGATTGAAGGGTAAGGAGGGCAGATTCAGGTCAAACCTTTCCGGTAAGAGGGTCAACTTCTCGGCCAGGACGGTCATATCGCCCGACCCGGTACTCTCCATCAATGAGGTGGGAATTCCGATAAAGGCGTCCAGGGAACTGACCATACCTATAAGAGTGACAGAGTTCAACCTGGATGTGGTCAGGGAGATGACAGCAAGGGGAATCGAGCCCTT
Organism: Thermoplasmata archaeon; assembly: GCA_023135545.1. Taxonomy (GTDB): domain Archaea; phylum Thermoplasmatota; class Thermoplasmata; order SG8-5; family JAGLSY01; genus JAGLSY01. Next base: position 7,673 of record JAGLSY010000036.1, read on the forward strand.
CGGCGAACACGGTGAGTACCTGCCTGGTGTCAACTACCTGATAAGAATCGACGGCCGTAGAATAAAGGTCACCGACAGGAATGCCGAGACGGTATCGGAGAACATAGAGATAGGCCAGACCATTGAAAGGCAACTGGTGGATGGAGATATCGTGTTATTCAACAGGCAGCCGTCCCTTCACAGGATGTCCATGATGGCCCATAAAGTCAGGGTCATGCCGCACAAGACCTTCAGGTTCAACCTCTGCGTCTGCCCACCTTACAATGCGGATTTCGATGGCGATGAGATGAACGTCCACGTTCTCCAGAGCCCGGAGGCAATTGCCGAGGCACGGATTCTGATGCTGGTTCAGGAGAATATCCTGTCACCGAGATTCGGCGGGCCAGTTATCGGAGGAATCCACGATAACATCACGGGTGCCTTCAAGCTCACCTTCAACAACCCGCTTTTCACCAAGGCGGAAACCTCTGACATACTTTCCAAGGCCAACATTTCCGAGTGGCCGGAGCCGGTTATCGTAGATGGCAAGGAATTCTGGAACGGCAAGGACATTTTCAGTCTCTGCCTGCCCGATGGCCTCAGCATAGTATTCAAATCATCCATATGCCAGAAGTGCGACAACTGCAAGAAGGCGAAATGTGACATCGATGCCTATGTAAAGGTAAAGAATGGAAAACTTCAGTCTGGAACCATTGATGAGAAGGGTGTCGGGGCCTTCAAGGGAAAGATACTTGACAAGATAGCGAGGGACTACGGCACAGACGCGGCCCGTATCTTCATCGAGACCTCGTCAAAGATGGCACTGGCAACCATCATGATAAGCGGTTTCAGCACCAGCATCGACGACGAGGACATCCCAAATGATGCCAAGATACAGATTCAGGAGATGCTCAAGCAATCCGTGCAGAAGGTCGGCGAGTATGTGGATGCCTACAGGGAAGGAACCCTGGAAGCCATGCCAGGCCGCTCTCTCGTGGAAACACTTGAGGTGGAGGCAATGCGCATACTTGGTAAGGCAAGGGATGAAGCGGGCCAGATAGCCGGCCGCTATCTGGGGCTGGAGAACTCGGCGGTGATAATGGCCAAGAGCGGGGCAAGAGGCTCCATGCTGAACCTGAGCCAGATGGCTGGGTGTATCGGCCAGCAGGCCGTCAGGGGCGAGAGGATAAGTAGAGGCTACCACCACAGAACTCTTCCCCACTTCCAGCAGCACGACCTGGGTGCAGCAGCCAAAGGTTTTGTCACATCCAGTTACAAGGTCGGCCTCAAGCCAACCGAATACTTCTTCCACTCCATGGGTGGCAGGGAAGGTCTGGTGGACACTGCCGTCAGGACTTCAAGGTCCGGTTACATGCAGAGAAGGCTGATAAACGCCCTGGAGGATTTGAAGGTGATGGAGGACGGCACGGTGCGCAACACGGCCAAAACCATCATCCAGTTCAAGTTCGGTGAGGATGGAATCGACCCATCAAGAAGTGTCCAGGGTGATGCCGTGGACATTGATGATGCGCTTCTCAAGACCTTCGGGGACAGGTTCACACATATACTAGAAGAGATCGAGAGCGGCATATCCAGCTATGCCACCCAAGAGCGTGACATGGAACAGGAGATAGGCGAGGCTGATCTTGATATAGCTGATTCGGGAGGTGATTGAATGTGCGAGTGTAATGAGCATATTCAAAAGCTCGAGGGAACCGAGAGATTCGGAATGCGAGAGCAGGACTTCTCGGTTCCCTCGAACTCTTCAAAATGCAAACTGCATTCGCATTTTGAAAAGCCCGTAATGGAATGGAGGGATTAAAGATGGCAAGGAAAGACACCGTTAACGCCCTGATTCGCAGGGGAGTCAGTGCCAAGGTATCCGAGGCGCTGGCCAATGCCGGTTTCAAGATAGGCGACCTTAAGAAAACACCATTCGAGCTGATAACCAAGTACATATCCGAGGAGGATGCTGAGGAGCTTCTCAAGCTCATCGGAGCCAAAAAGACCCACATCGACAAGGACCAGCTGGAGGCTCAGAAGAAGAAGGCACCAAAGAAGGAAGTGGTCGAGAAGCCCAAGAAGATCAAAGTCAGAAAGGATTTCAAGATGCCGTCAAAGGTTCCGAAACTCGACGACTTCGAGCAGGAGATATTCAACATTGCCGCAAAGAAGGGCCTTCCATTGCCCCTCTCCCTGGTGCAGAAGATAGCCGCCAAGATTAAGCCCCTTGACCTGAAAAAGAAGGATATTGACATCTACATGGATGAGATAATACTCACCTTCAAAAAGCGCTTAATAGATGCCAATGAGTCGGCCGGTATAGTATCAGCACAGTCCATCGGCGAGCCTGGAACCCAGATGACCATGAGAACTTTCCACTATGCCGGAGTGGCTGAGATAAACGTTACCCTGGGCCTTCCAAGGCTGATAGAGATTGTGGATGCCAGGAGGACACCCAGCACTCCCATGATGACCATCCACCTGAAGGAGGAAGTCAAAAATGACCTGGATCAGGTAAAGAAGGTGGCATCAAACATCGAGATGACCCAGCTGATCGATGTGGCCGCTATCGAAACAGATATCGGAAACATGCAGGTAATCGTGAAGCCAGATGCAAAGAAGCTTGCCGATAAAGGCATAACCATAGAGGAAATCAAGGCTAGCCTAGGCAAGGAAAGGAAGTTGAAATCATCCATTGAATCCGAAGGAAAGAAGATGATTGTCGTCAAGTCCGAAGAGGTGTCCTTTAGGAAACTACAGCAGATCTTTGAAATAGTCCGGGACTGTAAGATTAAGGGTATCGACGGTATCAACAGGGCAGTTATAAGGATGGGCGATGACGGCTATATAATTTACACCGAGGGTTCCAACCTGGCCAAGGTTCCGGAGCTGGAAGCCGTCGACCCGACACTCACCACCACGAACAGCATAACCGAGATATACACTGTGCTGGGCGTCGAAGCTGGCAGGAACGCGATAATAAAAGAGGCTGGTGCAACACTTGACGAGCAGGGACTTACGGTGGACAAGCGCCACATCATGCTGGTTGCGGACATAATGACCAACGACGGAGATGTGAAGGCCATCGGACGTCACGGTATATCCGGAAGGAAATCCAGTGTTCTGGCCCGTGCCGCCTTCGAAATCACCTCTGCCCACCTGCTCAAGGCTGGTATAATCGGTGAGGTGGATGCATTGGACGGAGTGGCAGAAAACATTATTGTAGGCCAGCCTGTTACCGTTGGTACGGGAGCCGTGAATCTCATATATTCACCACCTAAAAGGAGGAAAAAGTAATGGACCTTAACAGAGCCCTCAGGGCCGCTGCAAAAACAGGTAAACTTCTCTACGGAGCAGAGCAGGCCAAGAAGGCCATCGAGACCAACGAGGCAAAGTTGATAATACTTGCCAGCAATTCCCCGACACCGGAATTGAAGGAGCAAAACAAGGTGCCGAACATAGACTTCCCAGGAACCAATATGGAGCTTGGGGCGGCCTGCGGTAAGCCCTTTTCCATATCTGTGGTCACGGTGATAGATCCCGGCGAATCCCAGTTACTAGCCTGATAGGTCGATCAAATGGGTGAAATAGTACTTGACAACCAAACCCTTCTTCATATTACCTTATTCGAGAGAATGACCAGGACCACAATAAAGGACTGCATCGAAACCGATGACAGGATTATTTTCATGGTCAAGGCCGGGCAGATAAGCAAGGCCGTGGGCATCAAGGGCGAGAACGTATCCAAGCTGAGGAAGCAGTTATCGAAGACCATTCAGATAGTAGAATATTCCGATGACCCCATCCAGTTCATAATGAGCGTTTTCCACCCCTACGGGGCCGAGAGTGTCAACATAGAGCAGAAGGGCAATGTCACCCACGCAACGGTCAAGGTCAACCCCATCCTGAAAGCCAAGGCGATTGGGAAAAACGGCAGGAATCTGAAGGTGGCCAGGGACATGATATTCCGTCATCACAATATTCAAAGCGTTAGTGTCGCGTAAGCATATTTAGCTTTGAATCAATTCTAAGCGTAAGCGTGGCTTAGCAAGGCTAAGCTTTAAATCGATATTCAAAGCGCAAGTGTGGCGTAGTGGAAATTGCCCACTTGGATGCATTCTTTACCCGCCATCCCGGCCCCCACCACGTAGTTTTTCACTGTGACCCATGCTAACTAATACTGTGACCCATGTTGGCATATCAATGGAGCCCTCAATCAACAAATTGGTTTGCTTGTATGAGATGCTCTTCTGCCCTCTCGATGAAAGTATCCGGCATGTTCACATCGATTACTATCTCGTCAGCCTGCTTCCACAGAACCGATATGAACCTTCGGGCACTTTTCAATCTTATCAAGACAAGGTTATTCCTGATAGTGGCCAGAGAGATTCTGGGCTTCATGATGCTGGCCGTTACGCCGTACCCCATGGACAGGGCATCCATCTTCTCCACTCCCTCTATATCCTCCCAGGGTATCTCGATTTTGAACAGGATTCCCTGCCTGAGAATCATCCCTCCATATCCGACCTCGTGGCGAGTCATCAGGGGCGTAATTCCAAAGACAACCAGACAGACCATATACAGGCAAATGAAGGCGGCCATGTAGGCGATACTGGAGCCGGGTACGAGAATAAGAAGGGCCGAAATGAAAAACACGCTGATATAGCCCATTCTCATGTAAAACAGCAGATGCCCATAGCTGAATTTATTCTCACCCGTGGCCATGCCCCTTAAACAGCCACAAAGGATAAAAGAATTTTGAATAAATAAACGCTCGCATGATTGAACTTCGTCAATTATCGCATGGCTGAACTGACATCAGCCATAAAACAGATGAAAAACAGAGTTATTCATCATAAAAAAATTCGGAATGCCTCGCTTGTTTTTTTGAAAAACATATCTGGAATAGCAGACATATTAAAGACATAAGCTCGGCAATCCAAAGAAAAAGGGGTGAGCACGAGGCTCACATTAAGAGGGGGTTGTGAAATCGGTTTTTCCGAGTATTTTGAGTTCAGATCCTTCATTGTCGATAACCTTTATTGTGTATTTCATACCCGAAGCCAGACCGGTAATCAGCATCGAATCGCCCGAATTGATTTCATTACCAACCGGGAGAAGATCTCGATAAACTGCGGTCACATTTTGATCACTGGATGTCATGTCAAAATTCTCGGTGTCCGGGATTCCGGGCCACGAGAATGATATTCTCTTTCCATCAGTGTCTTCCAGCATCAATTTTAGGTATACTGGCTCTTCATTTTGAAAGGCACCAAACTCGATTTCTACGGTATCACTGCTTTTTATTTTTATGTCTTCAATGCTTCCACCAGAATCAACATCAAAGCCATCTGGTGGAATATCTATCACCATCACGTACAGTACAGCCGCTAACACCACAGTTATCGCAACCATCAAGATGGTCGCAATCACTGGAGACACTCCTTCTTGGTCCTTGCGGACCCTCCATATATTTTTTACTTCACTCATGTTTTGTCCTCCTGCAGGTTATTTGCCTGCATGATGAAATTTGTAAACCAGGGTATAAAAATGAAATCTTTACATGTAGACTTTTTAGCTAAATTGCCCACTTTCATGCTCTACACTTCATGTTTGGCCCCCTCACTGCAAAAAGGTTATTGATGGTAACCGCAATGTCCCCGGGCTTATCATGAAAATATCAACAGGTTGCGAATCCATCGACGAGCTGCTGGGCGGCGGAATAGAGATGGGAACCATAACCGAAGTGTACGGTGAGGCCGGAACCGGCAAGACCAACTTCTGCATACAACTTGCCAGAACAGTCATCTTATCGGGCAAGAAGGTGGTTTACATTGACACGGAAGGTTTGTCCCAGGACAGAATACGCCAGATATGCGGTGATGACTCTGATTTGGTGATGAAAAACCTGCTGATATTCGAGCCCTACGCCTTCGATGAGCAAGAGAAAATTGTTGACAAGGCGGTGAGCCTGGCCTTGAAAAACGAGGATATCGGGCTGGTAATACTGGATTCCGCGACCCTGCATTATAGAATCGAATCCGGCCACGACACCGAAAGGGGTGAGAGAAAATCCCTGACACGCCAGATTACGGCCATGCTGCGACTTTGCCGCAAGAGAAAGATCGCGGTTGTCCTCACCAGCCAGGTCTACACCGATGTGGATGTCGGTATTTTTAAACCGCTAGGCGGCCATGTACTCCATCACAATGCCAAGACCATAATAAGACTGGACAAGATGGGCCAGGGGTTGAGGGAAATGGTTCTCATGAAGCACAGGTCACTGGCCGAGGGAAAAAAGGTACTTTTCAGGCTTACAGAATGCGGTTTGGAGTGTGTTGAGAAGCCTTAGGTTATGGGTGGCTATGCCCACTTACCACCATGCTGGCGCGTTGAAACTTCCGCCCTTGGGTGTAGGCTTTTCCCACCATCCATCCCCCACCACGCTACCTTAACACTTAGACCCACACTGTGTAATACTGAGACCCAAGTCGGAAGCTACTGGCACCCACGTTTGATTGTTATAGTTCTCTTTCCACCAAGAATTCAACCGCATCCATGAGTATATCCCTGGTGTGGTCGTCGAAGCCAGGCATGTTCCTCACCTTGGCCCTGGTCTTCTCGGCATATTCGAGGACAATTTCCCTGACCATGTCCTTTATTCCATATTCTTTGTACATGTCAATTATCTGGCGCGTCATGAAGAAGTCCCTCTGGGAACGGTCAAGGCAGAAGACGTGCTTTATCCAGGCCAGTTCTTCATCCTTTCCTTGTTTTTTCAGTTCCTCCAAGAGTTTTATCAGAAGGAGGGTGCGCTTCCCCTCTATTATGTCGCCGCCCAGTTCCTTTCCCGTACTGGTGGAGAAAACATTTAGCCAGTCGTCATGGATCTGGAAGGCCCTGCCCAACGGCAGTCCGAACTCGACCAGGT
>JAGLSY010000360.1 GCA_023135545.1 Thermoplasmata archaeon
GGCTGGCTGGGTGCCAGTAGTTTTGCCTCGATTGTCGAAAGCGTGGACCACTGGATAGCCTTCATACTTCTGTTAATTATCGGCCTCAAGATGATTAAAGAAGGTCTGGAGGAAGAGGAATCCCCGGGAATGAATCACAGAAATATCAAGATCCTCCTGCTACTATCTGTTGCCACCAGTATCGACTCCCTGGCCATTGGCGTTTCCTTCGCCTTTTTGGGGATTTCGATAATCGTGCCGGTCATCATCATCTGCATAATGTCCTTCATCTTTGCCTTTGCCGGAACCTTTGTGGGCAAGAGAGCGGGAGACCTCTTCGGGAGCAAGATGGAGATTATTGGTGGAATAATTCTGATAGGACTGGGTGTTAAGATCCTTTTAGAACATACCCTGCTCTAACACATGAAATATGAAAAATGGAAAAGGTGGGAGAGTTTTTCTCTCCCATTTCCTATATGCTTCAGCCTGTCTATGGATAGTATCCGATGGTTACCGTTATGGCACCCTCATACAGACCTTCCGCAGTACCTGCTGGCACATCAATCCACCATCTCACTTGCGTGGCTTGATTATTCAGAGGTAGCCAAAAGTCAGATCCCAATGGTCCATTGGCTGTAGTTCCGTTCCTCGGTGTCGGTAGCATCTGAGTCGCTCCCCAGTTGCCCCATATTCCGACTTCTGTACCTGCTGCGACAATAGGCGTCACGGCCAGAATATCTGTGTTTGCGGCAAGTGCCTGGCCATTTATGTTCACGTGCTGGAGATCAACCCAGTTTGCGGTTATGAAGTTGGTTGCGGTTAGATCAGCCAGGTCCTCGATTGAAACATTGACATAGTAATCCCTGTTACAGGAGTATGTTATGTTGCTGTACGGGAACAGGGCTGCGCCAAAGGTTCCTGGCGGCGCGTTGGCGGCCGGGTCGCCGACCACTGTTACTATGCTTGATGTGAAGACACCGAACTCGCCGTAGGTGTAGTTGTTAGCTGTCAAGAAGCCTGCATCATATATCTCGAAGCGGAAGTCCCAGCTGTTTATGTCGTCAAGTCTGATATCTGGGTTATAGTAATCGAAACCACCATCTCCACTGAATGCGCCTGTGCTGGCCCATGTCTGCTTCTCGAATGTTATGTTGAAATAGATGAAATAATGGTCATCAAGTTTACCGGAAACATTGTAGCCAGAACTGGCCAGCGTGAACTCATTTGTTGGGCCTCCTGCAGCGTATGTCAAGGCAGCTGAATCGCCAGCAACACCATCCTCCCAGACGGCACTGAATTGCCTTGTCCTGTCATCTTCATTGGCACCAACCACTGGTGTTGAAGCTGAAAATTGAGCACCATTGTCATACCATGCTGTAAGGTTGACCCTCACGTTGTTAGTTCCGTCAAAGAACTTGTTGACACCTCCGACAGTGTAGTTGAACTCACCCCTGAAGGTGTAGGTCTCCAGGATGTCCACATCTTGGTCCAGCTTGGATGCGCCAGGAACTCCAGTCCAGTCTGCCATATCCCACATATCCACGGTGTAGCCGTGAGGCACATCCGTGTTGACCTTCAAGGCGGTATCCGAGTTACTTGCCATCGGGAAACCTGCCAGGACACTGCCTGAACCCGCGGCCAGTGCCGACATCGGGCTGGTTGCGCCCTTTGCGGCAACACCGTACAATTGCTGAGTTCCGCTTGGAAGTTTGAAGCTCATGTCTATCATCTTGGTTGGTGCATAGTGGTAGAAGTAAGCCCCCTCCATTGCCAAATTCCAGCCGACTGCGACGCCCCAGGTAAAGCCAGGTGCAAAGCTGAAATCCTCGATGGTGTCGTCGGTGTATGTCAGGTTGTAGAAGGCCGTTCCATTATAATGGAAGATGTTTCCATGCGGGTGCGGTGCACCACCAATTATTGCGTAGTTGCCAAGACTGCTAAATCCAATTGTTTTTAGCGCTCCTGTTTCCATAGGCAATGTCCAAGTATCTGGGTCTGGGGCTCCAACTGCAGGCCAGGTATACATAGTTCCGTATCCCTCACCATCTTCTCCGACCGCGTAATATTGGCCGCTACCAGAGTTAAATGCCGCATCATGCATGATGTCGCC
>JAGLSY010000361.1 GCA_023135545.1 Thermoplasmata archaeon
GGCTCGCGGGTCGATCTTATCCTGCCGGTCGGCAGGGTTGCGGTCAAGGTATCGGAGGGGCAGAAAGTGCTGGCAGGTTCGACCACATTTGCTTACATAAGGAGGGAAGGCCATTGAGGTGGATGAGCAGGATTTCCGGGGCAGATATAATCACGCTGCTTAACGGATTGTCTGGCTTCCTGGCCATAACCTACATCCTGGACGGGGAGTTTATGATCGCCTCATGCCTCATCGTGCTGGCCATCGTTTTTGACGGTGTAGACGGTGCGGTTGCCCGAAGATTTGGCAGTTCCCATGAATTCGGCAAGTTCCTGGATTCCATGTCTGATTCGGTTTCCTTCTGTTTTGCACCCGCACTCCTGGTCTACGGCAATCTGTACAACAAGGACCTGGGAAGCGCCTGGGTCAACATGCCCAACGCACTGGCCGTGATAGCCTCTATGTTCCTCGGCTCCTTCGGGCTTCTCCGTCTGGCCAGGTTCTCGTCCAAGGATTTTAAAATGCCTTATTTCCTGGGATTTCCGACACCTGCCACGGCACTGGGCATCGTCATGTTCTGCTCCCTATTGGGCAGGCCGGAATTCAATCCCTTCAATATGGGCTTCGAGCCAAATGTTATTTTCATAATTACCATGGTGCTGGCTTTCCTCATGGTCAGCGATGTTCCCTACCCCAAGATGACCAGGACATTTCTGGCACTGGCCGGGCTGACAGGCCTTCTTATTTCACTGCCAATGCTCGCTGTAATCCTGGGCATGGACTTCCTTTCAATTGAAACGCTGATGAAAATTGAGATGCTGGCTATGCTTCCATTCATGGCTTACCTTGTCGGTGGTCCATTCTACCTCTATTATCAAAAACGGAAGAAGAAAAGAGAGCAATAGTAAACTACCAGGCCATAAATGACCTGGCGTTACCATGCTGTCCTGGAAGTTTACAGCACAGCAGCCATATGTCCAAACTCGCAGAGATTTATGCTCTGCGTCCATCTGATGATATATTGATGGACACACGGCGGTCTTCTTGCTACTGTAGGTCGATTATCCCAATCCTGAAGGAATGGGCGCTCTCGACCTATTACAGTAGTATGATGCAGAATATCTGGGCATATCATATTTTCTTTTCCAGGTTCGGAAATATGATTGGATAAACTTCCATTGATAATTTTTCCATTTCAGACCGATAGGCGCTATAACTAATGAAAACCAGGACTATGCCAACTAATATGTCGATACCAGATATATAGAAATAGCTTGAATCCTCAAATACATTCAGAAAGAATATGCCCAATGATAAGAAAATTATTCCTATTATTATTACGGAACCGTAGAACACCTGGTATATTTCAAGAAGGGATTTTTTCATTGATATGCTCCCAACGTCCAATTCACTTTGGATGTCCACAAAATTTTGCATTCGTGTCCACCACTGCTTCTTTCTTACTGTTGAAGAGATATACATGTATGAAACAATCAATAACCCAAATGAGATTATTATGTTCATCAAGCCCCTGATTGCCCAATCCGAATCATAATTTTCACCAATGCCTACATTGAGTTGAAATAATCCAAACAGTATTAATAACACTGAAACAAGACAGAATGTAGCCACAATAAATTTCATGATGTTCAATATGGACCTTTTAGACACTGCATCCACTGGAGATATGGGTTGCTGTAATTGTCGAAGATAATACTGACACCAACCACAGAACCAATCTTTTACTTGTTCATAATATTGCATCTCTTTCCCACATTTTGGACATTTTTGTGCCATACTCTTTTCACCTTAAACTACCAACATGTTATAATTATTTATTTATTGGGGTGGGTTGCAACTGTTTAGCACATCAGCTTGACCAGCGTTTTTTCTTTTAGGATTTATATTTTGGCGCATCCATCAGCTTGACCATGAC
>JAGLSY010000362.1 GCA_023135545.1 Thermoplasmata archaeon
GGGAAGGTCTTGTCCAGCTGTGCCATTGTGCCGCCGATGCTTGGGCTCCTGTCCAAAAGATAGACCTTGAAACCGCTGTCCGCCAGGTCGAGAGCTGATTGTATCCCACCGATACCTCCGCCTACCACTAAAACAGCGCCCACCTTTTCGGTCATCTTATTCACTTCCGTTCTTGAGCTCCTCGATCTTCTTCAACAACGGCTTGACCTTGACAACGTTCTTCTTGACAGACAGCTCCTTCTTCGGGTCCAGCCCCATGGCCAATCCCAATAATTGAGAATAGAACAATGATGGAATGTCATATTCGATCTCGAATTGCGAACCAATGGTCGGCTGGAACTCATCGTACATGATATTGCAGAACGGGCATATGAGCGTCATGGCATCCGCACCCGCGCTCTTGATGTGGTCCAGTTTTGCCTTGACCATCTTGATAGGCGTCTCCTCTCCCAGTGCCAGTATGCCTCCTCCACAGCATTGCATCCTATCCTCATAGTTGACCGCGGTTGCCCCGGTGACCTCGATGAGTTTATCAAGGCTCTCCGGATGAAATGGGTCGTCAAAGCCCTCGAATGCCTCTGACGGTTTGAGATAATGACACCCGTAATGGGGTGCTATCCTGATGCCGTTGAGCGGCTCGGTGACCGCTTCCTTGATCTTCTCGATCCCCACATCCTCCAGCAGTATCCTTGCAAAATGCTTTAGCTTCACCGTGCCCTTGAATTCCAGGCCGAATTCCTTCAGGTACCCGTTTATCTCCTTCAGCTCCTCGGCACCACCTTCACTGGTGAGATGAGCAAGGGTCTTGGCCATGTGGCCGGTACAAGCACTGCAGAGCGTCATGATGTCCAATCCCTGGGACTCGGCAAGGGCCAAATTCCGGGCAGCCAATGCACTGGATGCTTTGTGCTCGATACCCTCCATGGGGTAACCGCAGCAAGCGAAATCAGGTATGTCCACGAGCTCGACACCTAGTTTGTCCAGCACTCTTCTTGCCGAGAGCTCGTAATGGAAGCTCCGCACAGGCACGGTGCATCCCAGGAAAATAGCGTACTTGACATCAGTCATTGGACTCACCTCTGCTTACCAGCTCGAACAGTCCCATCTTCACCAGGAGCTTCTTTACATCGGGAATGGTCTCCTTCAGTTCTGTGATATCCTTCTTGGCACGCACCGTATTCTCAAATTCACTGACCTCCAGCAATCGTCCGTATTTATCCAGTTGGTCCACACCGCCTTTGATGCCGGATGGGATATGTCCTTCTCTGACCGCAATGTTGCGGGCGGCGGTCATCACGCTGGTGATCTTTACATCACGGGGGCATAGTTCCTGACAGCTGTAACAGCCAGAGCATAGCCAGATAAGGTCATCCGTCAGGACCTCTTCCTTCATTCCGAATAAGATCATCCTTATGATCTTTCGGGGGTCATATCTCTCCTCCACGGCGAACACAGGGCATGTGACCGTGCACGTGCCGCATGTGAAACAGCGTCTGATATGTTCGCCGCCATGCTCGCTAGCGATATCATCCCTGAAATTCATGTCCAATTTATCAATGATGATTGGTTCTTCATTTTGAGCCAAATGCTCGCCTCCCATAGGTGCCTTCAAACCCAACGATTAAATTCGCTGGTTGATGGTTGATATTGAATGCACATATTCTTGATTATTATAAATTTATTCCTTATGTGCATAGTACATAGCCTGCCAATGTGGGTTAAAACAATATGTCAACGAGGGTCCCAGTAGTTGCTAGCATGGGTTATATTGATGTCCCAGTGTGGTGGGGGAGGAAGGAGGGCATAGACAATAGTCTGAAAATGAATTTTCAACAACCTTGCCACAGAGTATCAACCATCACGGCATCAGGATGCCATCCTTATGGCATCAAAGCCCTTGCCGCATCCATCGCCGCATCGACAAAGGGTCCGGGCCACAACCCGATAACTATGACGGCCAGTGTCGCGATCACAATCGGAATTAACATGGCCCTGGGCTCCTTCATCCTTTCAACGACACCCACGGGCAGGACGTACATCTCCTTGAGAACCCGGGCATAGTAGTAAAGTGATATCGCACTGTTTATGACCGCGATAACCGCCAGCCAGATAAGCCAGCCGCCTGCATCTATGGCACTCGAAAACAGCACGAACTTGGATGCGAAACCACCCAGAGGCGGTATTCCTGCCAGCGACAACATCATGATGGCCATACAGAAGGCGGTTATCGGTAATTTCACCCTCAGCCCGCGTAGATCCGACACCTTGGTCCCTATCATGAGTACGGACACCATGGCCACGATTATGAAAGCCCCGGATTTCATGAAGG
>JAGLSY010000363.1 GCA_023135545.1 Thermoplasmata archaeon
GCTTTTCCAGGCCGAGAACCACCCCCTCGCACAGGAAACCATAGGATTCCAGTATGTTATCGGATATCTTCGGATGGCCCTGGCCGACTATTACGCTGTATGTGAGTTCCTCATCATGAAAGACGGCCCCGCCGCCGGTTATCCGCCGAACCACATCCACCCCGTGAAGCCGGCATTTCTCCAAATCGGCCTCCTGGCTTATGCCCTGGAAATAACCAATCGAGATGGCCTTTGGTTTCCAGGAGAAAAATCTCACCGTACCGGTTTCTCTCTCCGTGCTCAGTCTCAGAACCGCCTCGTCCAGTGCCATGTTCGAGGCCGCGTCCATGGGGTCGGTCAACAGTAATCTCCATACCTCAGTCATCTTATCCCTCAATTATTCCTCTATAATTCTCCCAGATATCTCCTCACCAGATTAATAGATTCTGCATATTCCCGGTCATCGAGGGGCCGAGGATAATTGTAGATGGGGCCGGACACCTTTTCGTTGTAGAAAGGGCGGTTGCAGCCGGCACATCCGGACGTCATGAAAGCCTCCTGACCTACTCTGTCCAGGCCATTAATCCGGACAATCCTGCTCCCCTGCACGGCAACATCATCGGGGCCGAAGCCAACGTCTCCATCAAACAAAAGATAACGAAGAGCCTGGATGGTCCTGTATCTCGGAACATCCGGTGGAGAAAACCCTGCCTTGACGCCCCGGAAAGGCGTGTAGGCGAAAAGCCCGACGGTGATCTCTCTCTCAAGGCACCAGTTCATGATGTCCAGAACATCCTGGTCTGCCTCCTCCATCCCGATTATCAGGTGGGTGCTTGTCCTCCCTGGAAAAACCTGGCTTGCCATATCGAGGGAGGCCAGATGCTCTTCCCAAGTAAAGGGATTTCCGGCTCCCATGCCTTTCACATCTTCGAAAACCGGCTGACTTGCCGCGTCCAGTGCAATACCAATCCTGTCCAGCCCGGCCATCATTAGAATCTCCAATTCCTTCTTGTCCAGCGGCTTCACGGCCGCCGAAACAGGTATGCCTGTCTTTTTCAGCTCCCCGACAGCCTGTGCCAGTTCATCCACCATCCCCTCATAGGCCAGCGTCTGAAAGCACGCCCGCTTGAATTTAATCTCTCTCTCCATCATACTCTCCTTCACCTGCCCGATGAATTCATCCCATTGGAATTCTGGCCAGTTCACCCTGGAAAGCCGGTCCTCTGGAGCCTGGCTCTCCCTCGCCTGGGTGCAGAAGGCACAGTTGTTCACGCAGTTCTTACCCAGCATGATGTAAAGGGTGGTGGGCGGTACGCTCTGGCTGGCCTTGATGAGGCCCAGACTTATCGCGGTTCCCATGGAGAGGCGTATCTTCATGGTTGGGGATTGTTACGAGGGATATTAAATTGTGTCCCACCTCCCAACCCCTGCGTTGAAATATCCGCCCCTGGACACATACCTCTCCCTCCTTCCTCCCCCGCCATGCTACCACACAACTGTCACCCATGCTAACAACTACTTGGACCCTCGCCGGCACATCATCATAACTCTCTCTGGAACATTTATATACATTCATTCAATTAAGCAGGAATAAGGTATTGAGGTTATGATTTGGTAACTTTAAAAGGAATTCTGGTACATCTATTGCAGAATCATGAGTTCGATGTGTCCGAGAAGGACGACATCCTCTTGGGGCAGAAGGAAGGCCAACTCGTCATATTGGGCTTTGCCGACGAGTGCACCAGGGAATACATAGACGGCTTCAGGGATAAGGTCAAGACCATGGGCGGTACCATGATAGTCGCCTCCATGAAAAGACCGGAGCCAGCCATCTACGATTATGCCGAGAACCACAGCGTCACCATCTGGGATTCCCAGGACATTGAAAAGGAGATTGGCTCCATAATATTCGACCATGTAAACAGCGGTGGCTCGTCAAGTCTCCGGTTCGGTGAAATAATAAGGGCCGAGATCATCGACGGCCGGCACTCGGAGAGCGGCTCCTTCATAAACATCGATGATATCGGATATGATGAATCGGTGATAATCCAGGCCCCAAAATTACATCTGGACGACGTGAAGGAGATATCCCAGAAGACGGTCAAAGGCTTCAAGTACGAGCTGGAGCTGGTCCCCCATTTCCTCTTCGAGTACCTGGCCATCTATTCGGGCAAGGGCAATATCGAAAAGAAATTTAACGGGCTTCTGCTGGTCAACGCATACACTGGCATCGTCACCACCGGCACCGGCGTACCCAACCTCATCGACACCATTGACATCCCCCACATCAAGATTGAGCCCAAGATAGACCTGGATGAGGCTACCCGGGTTGCAACTTCCAAGGTCATAGAGGTCAACACCGAGTTCGACGATGTGGTCATCGAGAAAGAGCATACCGTCATAACCGAAAAGACAGAGTTCAAACCTGCCGAAGAGGACATCACCATGAATCTAAAGGGGATGATTCATGTGCCAGTATGGTGTGTGGAAGGGACCAATGGTGTGATGATAATCAATGCGGCCACCGGAAAGGTGGTCAGCGAGGAATATTACTCTAAAAAGAGTTAGGGAGTTTATAGAGTTAAT
>JAGLSY010000364.1 GCA_023135545.1 Thermoplasmata archaeon
ACCACGAGATTGCCATGTTCATCCTCGATTACATACCAGTGGTCACCTGTGGCGGGAAGAGATATAATCCCCCAGAAAAAGATTGTCACAGGTTCACCGATACGGTATGTGTATTTATCCGTGGTTACAGTCCATGCCGGCATTTCTATAAGGGTTACTGATATCGTATCCGTATCAGTTGCCCCGAGATCATCTGTGACTGTGAGGATCACTGTATAATTTCCAGCGGCTGTGTAGGAGTGAAATATATATTCTCCACCGCTTGAATTCCCATCCCCAAAGTCCCAGGAATAGTCAATAATTGTTCCATCTGGATCGTACGAGCCGGAACCATTGAAGGGTATTAAATATGCAGGAGCATGTGGTCCCACGTTCATTGTTATGTCAGGTCCCGCATTAGCCACAGGTGGGGTATTCACTGCAGTTCCCTGGGTTCTTTCAGAGGGACAGATTTCAGTTTTTTGGACTGGATCACGGTTTGAATATTCTGGATAGGGCTTGATTTTAGATATTGGTTCATTAAGATTCTCTGCAATTTTGTTGTCGTTTTGAAACCCAGGTTCTTCCTCACCTGTATTGGAGACCAACCCAAGACCGCTGCTCATAAGAATAAAACATACGGCCAGAGTAACAATTCTTACCCACATTCCCATGCCTCACGCATTGTCCATTTAACCCGCCCTTTTCCCCAGAATTATTATGGGTCTTATGCTATAAACCTTTTATGGCATATTCATCAAAATGTATTTTTATGCGGTATTTCTCCTCGATTCACCTCTCACATTTCGGACAATTTTATTGGGTGAGCTGCCGGATTTCGGAGTGGGAATCGGGATGTCTGGGCAGGTGGCTCGGTTTTCGGTGGGTGAAAAAGGGTTTGCTGGATGGTACGAACTGTTTTCTCAAACGAACGTATACTGGGCAATGATCTCGCCAGTGGGCTTGTATATGAACGTGATGGTATCACCGGATTCAACGTTATAGCACCTGATGGTGTCCCCTCCATCGATGTTACCGTTGCCATTGTTATCATAATAGGTGCAGTTCATTCCTCCCGGGACCTCGAAGGTAACTCCCGGGTTTATGGGATCCTGGGAGGCGGATTGCCCCAGGCTGTCATCGGAGATAGTAATTGATGCATAAGGAAAATCTACTGTCTCGCTCAAAGAGACAAAGCTCCCTATGTACAAACCAGGTGTAGACCCACTCTCTGTGAAATCCAGTGCCCCGGTGGGGGTTGTAACTGTAAATGTGAACTGGGCTATCACGCCTCCCGTTGGCTTGTATATGAATTTTATTTGGTCATCGGTGGAGGCGTTATATACTATGATGGTATCCCCGCCATCTATTTTATTATTGGCGTTGTTATCGTTATAAGTGCAGTTCATGCCTCCTGGGATTTGTAGAACATACCCTGGATTTATGGGATCCTGGGATGCCCAGTTTCCCATACTATCATCTATTATTGTCATAGACGCATTGGAAAATTCCACTGATTTGCTCAGGGATACGAAAGACCCTGTGAACCGCCCGGGCGTCTGCGAGCTCTCTGTGAAATCCAGTGCTCCTGTCGGAGTCTCTTCCTGTGTCTCATAGATGGTAACAGTTCCGTAATCAATATCGGATGCACCGTCGTCATCTACCACAGTGAGGGTAATATCGAAAGTCCCTTCGGTTTGAAAGATATGGTTCGAATACATGCCGCTGTCCTTTGTCCCGTCTCCAAAATCCCACGTGTATTCAACAATTTCCCCGTCGGTATCTGCAGAGTCCGAGCCATTGAAATAGAAGCTTTCCCCCACCTCCCCGCTGGGGGCGGAAATGGACATCATGGCCGATGGAGGCACGTTCTCCGTCAAGTCATTTACATTTACAGTAATTGAATCGGTGTCGGAATCTCCTGCATCATCCATGACGGTCAATGTTATTATGTAACTCCCTGCTGCGGAATACGAATGGCTCGTGTAAATCCCGCTGTCGAATATACCATCACCGAAATCCCAGGTGTACTCTATTATGAGACCGTCTGGATCGGATGATCCCGAGCCATTGAACATGATTTCGCCTCCGATATCAACAGTTGTGGCATCAGCGTCAAGTTCTGCCACGGGAGGTTCGTTTGGAACAATAACTATCTCGCTGATGATTACGGTCATGGAATCCGTATCGGTCTCTTCCTTGTCATCAGTTACAGTCAAGATGACATTGTAATTCCCTGCTGCTGAATACGAATGGCTCGCGTATACTCCGCTGCCGAATTTACCATCGTCGAAATCCCAGATATACTCTACAATAAGGCCGTCGGAATCGGATGATTCAAAACCACTGAACTGGATTTCAGTTCCCACCGTAACAGTGCTGTCATCGGCTCCTATCTCTGCCACGGGAGGTACGTTTTGGACCACAGCCTTCTCGTTTATGGTTATGGTTATCGAATCTGTATCGGTATCTCCCCTGTCATCGATGACTTTCAGGCTCACGTCGTATGAACCTGCCAGGGAATATGCATGGCCAGTATACATTCCACTGTCCAGCACTCCATCCCCGAAATCCCATGTGTATTCGACGATTATTCCGTCCAAATCAGATGATTCAGAACCATCGAAATAGATGACTTCAAGTTCCTCTGCAGAGGCGGAGCCC
>JAGLSY010000365.1 GCA_023135545.1 Thermoplasmata archaeon
CAGGAAGATTGCGCATCTAACTGGTTGCACCCCGAGACGTCTCATATTCACTGGAAGCGGTTCCGAGGCCAACAACCTGGCAATAAAAGGTATTGCACATGCCAGTAAATCCCAGGGGAAGAACCATATAATCACCTCGTCAATCGAACATCCATCAGTGATAAATACATGCAAATGGCTGGAAAAGAATGGGTTTATCATAACATACCTGCCTGTGGATGAATGTGGTCTGGTCAACCCGGAAGATCTGCGATCGGCAATAGATGAGGATACATGTTTGGTCAGTATCATGATGGCCAACAACGAAACCGGCTCCATTCAACCAATTAAGGAAATGGCTGCCATTGTACAAAAGAGGGGTGTGCCATTTCATACAGATGCCGTCCAGGCAGTGGGAAAGATCCCGGTGGATGTGGAGGAACTCGGAGTCGATATGCTGACGCTCTCGGGCCATAAACTGCACGGGCCCAAAGGCGTGGGGGTATTGTACATCAAAAAGGGTATTGATCTGGAACCTGTGATTACCGGAGGTCACCAGGAGCGGGGGCTGCGGGCCGGAACAGAGAACGTGCTGGCGATTGTGGGTTTTGGCAGGGCAGCAGAACTGGCAATGGATCGGCTCTCGGGAACTGAGGCCGTGAAATCCATGCGTGACACGCTGGAGGAAGGCATCTTAAGAATAATGCCCCATGCAAAGGTGAACGGTCATCAGGAATTAAGATTGCCCAACACTCTCAATGTGACATTCCCCAAGATGAGGGGTGAGTCCTTGGTTATTGCACTTGATGAGGCCGGTATAGCCGTGTCATCAGGCTCGGCCTGCAGGGCTGGTGAGCCGGAGCCTTCTCATGCCCTTCTGGCCATGGGCCTATCCGAGGAGGAGGCGCATTGTGCTGTGCGCTTTTCATTGGGGCATGACAATACCTTGGAGGAGATTGAATACACACTGGAGGCCCTAAAGCATATAATAATCGAACAGAAGGCCATTGTTCGTTTTGTCTCCTGCAGATAGGTTTTTATATGAACGATATAATAATGAGAGACAGGACAAGGGAGGTTGAATGAAGGCCCACTACAGGATATTGACCGAAGAGGGGGTGGAGGCAGAGAATCCTGATTTTGCGCATGACATTCAGAGAGGTCTCTCAAGGGAATCAAAGAAGCTTCCCTGCAAATATTTCTATGACGAGAAGGGCGTGGACCTCTTCTACCGCATCACCGAGCTTCCCGAATACTATCTGACAAACTGCGAGTTTGAAATTCTGCAAACAAACAAAGACGATATTACAAAAGTCATAGGCCAGAAGAGTTTCAATTTGGTGGAACTGGGGGCGGGGGACGGTAAGAAGACAAGGGTGCTCATCAACCATTTCTTAGAATCCGAACTGGATGTGACATACATCCCCATAGACATTAGCGAGGATGCAATAAAGAACCTGATAAAAGATTTTGAAGATAATGGAATAGATATTAATATCGACGGCCTGGTTGCCGAATATTTCAACGGCATCACGCGGCTGGCAAAGAATGTTAAAGAGCCCAATTTGGTGCTGTTTTTGGGCTCCAATATCGGTAATTTTGACAGAAACGAGGCAGAACTGTTCCTGCACAGACTCAGGAACGCTCTAAATGACGGAGATTATCTGTTGGTCGGCTTTGACCTGAAAAAAGAGGTCAGTGTTTTAAACAAGGCCTA
>JAGLSY010000366.1 GCA_023135545.1 Thermoplasmata archaeon
ATGGGTCCTTCACCAGGCCCTGGCGGGTAATCCGGGTATATGCCATCCTCGGAAGTCACGAAGAGGCATTTTTTGATACCCAGTTCCCTGGCAAGATGGAGCATGATATCGTCTCCGGAGCATATGCACACGCCCCGGCTCCTGTCAACCACCACGTCCCCGAAGGTTATGGGTGTTATGCCTATATCCAAGTAGTGCCTGAAGACGTTGGCGGGAAGTTCCACCAGTTCCCCGTCCTCGAAGACGGCCATGGCCCCTGCGGGAATTGAAGCGACTGGCATGCCGGCAGCGTGAAACGCATCCACAACCAGGCCGTTCAGGATTCTCACGTCCATCTGGACATCTATAATCCCCTGCCTGTATTCTGGGTGACCAGTACCCTCTTTGAGACAGTATTTCTTGGCTTTGATATGGCCGTAAGAGCCAGCACCGTGAATTACAAGGCATTTCTTTCCCGAATCGGCGATCTCCTTCGTCAGTCTGGATATGACATCCACTCTGGCGGTCAGTTCCTTTGATTTGTCGGTTATCGCACTGCCGCCTAGCTTGACCAATATCATCTGTTTTGGGAAACAATGGCAATCATATATATAGTTAATCATGGGAAGATTGTGGATAGTTTGTTTAAAGGTACAAAAATATAGAAAAGGGGAAAGGGTGGCTGTTAAGCCATTACTCTAGTATTAATTTCAAGCTTTTTTTGCAGTAATCTTGAAGGTCATACCTTCGTCGACGAACTCAAGGGTTAGAGTGCTACCAGATATGCTGTAAGTGTATGTCTGTGTATCTGTGACTGTTTCATTGTTCCATGTGATGTTGCCTGTTGTTACATTATAATCTGAATTGACATCGATATATGTGCTAGTGATTGTGAGCTTCCCATCATTTGTATCCCATGTGGCATCCATATCATTAGTGCTAGTTGCATTACCCATCAAGGCAGTACTATCAGATTTGAATTCCATCCATGGTTCATCATTATCCTCATTAAAGGCGTCGGTTATTGTTTGGTTGACGGTTCCATCTGCATTTAGTACTTCTACAGATTCAAAGGTCCACTTTCCTTCTATACTTCCACCGCCCATGAACGTGAAGGCAATTACAACCACAGCCACAACAGCTATCACAACTATTGCAATTATCAATCCCGAGCCGCCGCCCTTGGCCGGTGCAGCCGCCGCCTCTGCTGGAGGGGCCGGTTCTGCTTCCTGAGCCGGTTCTGCTGGCTCCGTGGGCTGGGCCGGGGGAACTTCTGATACTGGCTCTGCCGCTGGCGCGGGGGGTTCAGGAGTGGTCTCCAATTCGATTTTTGGTTCTTCATCCATAAATATTCACCAGAACCAGATATATTTGTTTATATATGTATCTTTCTATTTATTTCGAATTAAAAAAATAAAATCAGATGGTCTCTCCGGAGCCGCTGGCCGTCATCAAATTCTGCAGGGCTTCCTCATAGCTCCCCGCATCGGCATCCAGCAGTTCTTTTGAGAAGGTGGCCAGGTATCTTCCGTAATCCAGCTCCTCCTTGGTGAATAGCCACTCCTTTCCCTTGAGCAATCCCATGGCATCATAGAAGCCGCATGCTAGCGATTTCATTTTTGTTTCGCCGCTCTGCTCCTTCTCCACAATCTTCAGAGCCTCCTCCATTCCATAGGCCTTGTAGGTTCTGACAACCTCATCGGCAAACCTGGACAGCTTCGGGAGATTTTTCAGTTCCGGCAA
Source organism: Thermoplasmata archaeon (assembly GCA_023135545.1). Taxonomy (GTDB): domain Archaea; phylum Thermoplasmatota; class Thermoplasmata; order SG8-5; family JAGLSY01; genus JAGLSY01. Next base: position 1,723 of record JAGLSY010000366.1, read on the forward strand.
GTGGCCCAGCGTGTCCTGTGCCTTCTTCCTGGTCATGGCATCGCGAAGTATCTGGGACGGCGTGTTTCCTCCCCCGCTCGCGGCCTTGAAAATTTCATTGGCCAGAGTTTTGTCATCTATCACAGCATCGATGGCTTCGGCTCCCATATCATCCCAGAATAATGAAAGGACAGCGCTGGCGGTGGCCGAATCTATTATTACCGGCGAGTTAATATTAGCCAAGACATGTTCCAGTGCCTTTTTTTCTATATTGGACGGTCTGAGCGCCTCGACGAATTTATCTATATCATCCTCGAAACATCTGCCTCCGACGACCAGAAGCCTCCCACTCACATCATGGAGCCTTTTCATTATCTCTGAAGAATAGGAGTTCATCAGCGCCCTGTCCGAAATCTGGCCTGCAGTGTAGGCCTTGAGGAGATGTCTGGTCTTGATATCCAGTTCTCCGGCCGAGCACCTGTCAGAAATACATGTAAGGGAGTAATCCAAGTCTATCTTGAAATCATCCTCCATATGCTTCGACAATGACCTGCTGGACAGTGCCATGTATAGATTTTCTTTCTCCTTGAGGCAGGAGCTACATAGTTCTATGGTGACATCGGCCGATCTTACATGGATCGACAACTTGCCGCCTACATCTTCCGAGGCGCAATGCCGGCATCTGTAATCATCCCCGGATTTTGTTAAGGAATAGTCCACACCGGCCAGGATATCGGAGATAAGTTTCTTCGGATACTTCGGCACCCTGCCAGAGCATTGTACTCCTTCGGAGGTGTAGTAGAGATGAAGATTTTTCTTCACCACCAGATCCGAGTATGCCAGCAATCCGAATTTGATATCATCATAATGCTGCACGCCTATCAAGATCTCCTTATTCACCTTGCCACGCTGGGCATAGCTGACCTCACCCCTGGCCATCTTGGCGACGCCGAGCAGGGGAGCCCCCTCCATACCGAGTATCAACATGGCAGCATAGGCCCTCTCGATCTGCCCTCCGGATTTGGCCAGTTTCTGAAGGGCGTTCATGTTTCCGTTGAATTTGCTTATCCTGGCTAATTTAATTTCCAATTTATCAAAATCACAGCCCCGGCATTCACCGATGCAATCTGGAATAAGAAGGCTTGGCTTATCTGCCAGCTTCTTCGCTCTCTTGTTGAGCTTATCCTGCTGGGCCTTGGAGGCAGACCTGATTCCCGAGCTTCGCCTCATCCTCCTCATCTTTCCTTTTGGCATTGATTCCAAGCCAATACATCGGCCTAAATATATTTTGTGCAGGTTTTGATTTAGAGATTATCGCCCTTTTTCTGGCTATACCCTCCGTCCACCCCCACCACGCTAACACATCACTGAGACCCATGCTAACCAACACTGGGGCCCCCGTTGCAGCAATTACCATCAAGCGTTTCGAGCAGGTAGGGGAGGGCCAGCGAATTGAGTGCGCAAGCAGCTCAATTAAGCTTCTGGATGCAGAGCAGCCAGAAGATTCGGATACGCAAGG
>JAGLSY010000367.1 GCA_023135545.1 Thermoplasmata archaeon
AATTCTTTTCCATTCCAAGGAATTCGAAATATCCTACTGGCTCTATCAAATGAATATTATTCGAGCTGTCAATACGGCTCATAAGCCCGGTATTTTCCAGATTTTTCCTTGTCCTGGGGTGAACGGGATAAACAACTGGCAAGGGGCATTTCTCCATAATTGTTACAAGATTTCCCAGAGATTGTGTATCATCCACGTTTTCCGCTCTGTGAGCGGTCATCAAAATAAATTCATCAATCCCAAGCCTATCCTGTACATCCGTATGTGCCTTAGGAAGATATCGTATCAGGGAATCAATTACTGTATTTCCTGTAACATGGATATCCCCCCATACATTTTCATTCTTCAGAATATCTGCTGAATTCTGGGTGGGCGCGAAGAGAATGGCCGAAACATGGTCTGTCAAGCGCCGATTATGCTCCTCTGGCATGCGATTGTCGTAGCTACGAAGCCCGGCCTCCACATGACCTACCTTGATGCCCATCTTCACGGCCGATATTGCACCTCCAAGGACAGCATTCGTATCTCCCTGAACGAGAACCACATCTGGCCTGTTGTTCATGAAATGCTTTTCAAGCCCCAGCATCGTACCGGCCACCTGCTCGGCCTGGGTGCCGGAGCCGATCTGTAAATTGACATCTGGCTCTGGCAATTCCAGTTCCTCGAAAAATATGTTTGACAGGTTCTTGTCGTAGTGCTGGTCAGTGTGGACAACCTCGAAATCCATGCCTCTTCTCTGAAGTTCCAGAATTATGGGGGCCATCTTAATAATCTCGGGTCTGGTGCCGAGGACTATCGATGTTTTCATTGTCCATCGTAATATATCTGCATACATAACCTTTTTTGTTTTTGAGTTCTCAGACCAAAATAACAAAAGAGTGACACTTGTCTATGGTTTGCACACCTTTTTTGTTTTTCCATTCAATCAAAGTTATATATAGGCTCCTATTTCCCTGCATCTGATATGAGCAAAATATGCATAATTGGATTAGGGTATATCGGATTGCCTACAGCAGCTATTTTTGCCTCTAATGGAAATGAGATAATTGGAGTGGATATTAATGAAAATGCAAGAAATAACCTGATGTCCGGCAATCCATATCCTGAAGAACCTGGCCTTCAAGAATTGCTGGAAAATGCAAGAAATAACGGAAAAATGACTGCCTCTGAAAGCCCAAAGGAAGCAGATGTATTCATAATCTGTGTGCCGACACCCTTCACACCAGATAAAAAAGCAGACCTATCCTATGTAGCGGATGCTACAAAAAATTTGATTCCAGTCTTGAAAAAAGGTGACCTGGTTATCCTAGAATCCACTGTTCCCCCAACAACTACAAGGGAAGTGGTGTGCGGGGCCATAGAGAATGCAGGGTTCTCGATTGGAAGGGATGTACTCGTCGCCTTCTGTCCAGAACGGGTGATGCCCGGAAAAATTGTGAAGGAACTCATTGAAAATGATCGAGTTATAGGGGGAATGGATAAGGCAGCTAGCCAGGCAGCGAGAGAGGTATACGAATCCTTTTCCAGGGGTAAACTATACCTGACGGATGCTACCACCGCCGAATTTGTCAAGCTCATAGAGAATTCATTCAGGGACATTAACATAGCCTTCGCCAATGAGCTGGCTATTGTTTCTAAGGATATAGGTATAGACATCTGGGAAGCGATAGGGCTAGCAAATAGACACCCAAGGGTGAACATTCATAACCCTGGACCTGGAGTAGGCGGGCACTGCATAGCTGTAGACCCATACTTCATAATCGAGCAGGCCAGAGGGAAGGCCAAGTTGATGACACAGGCCAGAGAAAATAACTCAAAAATGCCTGCATATGTAGTAGAGCAGGCAATGACCTTGCTTGGAGAGCTGGCTGGTAAAAAAATAGCGGT
>JAGLSY010000368.1 GCA_023135545.1 Thermoplasmata archaeon
GGAGATGTATCTGTTCTTTGGACAGTCGTGAACTTTACCGGGGCAAATGCCTCTACAAATCCTTCTTCCGGTACCAATTCCATGTTCAATGCAGGAGAGGAGGGGGGCACTGCAACGTGGACTGCAGAGGACGGTCTTGGCCATTCAGATCAGGTTATATTCACTATCACTGCTCCAACAATTGATTTCATAACAATAGTGGACAGCGGCAGCTCAGGGGCCACCGAAATTCCGGATCAGGCCGTTCCCGTGGAGTTCACTATCCAGGGTTGGGCTGCGGCCTTCAATAACACAATAGGATACCTCGGGGATACCTCGGTAACCTGGACTGTGGACAATGTGGGTGGAGCCAATGCGCAAACATTCCCCGGCGTAGGCTTCTCATCGAATTTCGACGCAGGAGATATGGCTGGTTCTGCCACCTGGACTGCCGATGACGGAGACGGTCATATCGATGAAGTTTATTTTACAATCAATCCTCCCACAATGGATTACATCAGAATAGTGGACAGTGCAGGTTCGGGAACAAACGAAATCTCGGACCAGACCGTACCTATAGGTTTCACAGTAAAAGGCTGGGCTGCTGGCTTCAATGACAGTGTAGGATATATTTTCGACATATCGGTTTCTTGGTCTGTGGGGAATTCTGGTGGTTCCACCGCTTCTACCCTTCCTTTGACAGGTGACTCGTCCACATTTGATGCAGATGTCAATACCGGAACAGCCACATGGACTGTCGATGACGGAGCCGGTCATAATGACACAGTTGTTTTTACAATCACAGATATCACTGTGGACTATATCGTTATTGTGGATACGCCCATTTCGGGTTCAACGGAAATTTCTAACCAAAGCGTTCCCGTGGGGTTCACAATTACGGGATGGGCAGCTGCATTCAACAATACTCAGGGTTATATCGGCGATATCTCTGTGGATTGGTCTGTAAACAATGTGAGCTCCACGGCCACGACCAACCCCTCTACGGGTACTGCCTCTACCTTCGATGCCGATAATAATGCCGGCCAGGCAACATGGATTGCTGACGATGGTGTAGGTCATCAAGACCAGGTGATCTTCACGATACAGACTCCCACCGTGGATTTCATAGTAATAGTGGACAGCGGCGCCACAGGCGCCAATGAGATCCCTGACCAGAACGTAGGTGTTGGTTTCTCGATTCCAGGATGGGCTGCGGCTTTCAACAACACGGTCGGCTATCTCTATGATGTGTCTGTCCAATGGACAGTTACCAACAATGGTGGCTCCACTGCCTCAACACAGTCTCTCCCGGGACCCACCGCCACATTTGATGCAGACGTGAATCCGGGCAGTGCCACATGGGAGGCCAATGACGGTGTAGGCCATAACGACACTGTTGGGTTTATTATTCTTCCACCTACTGCAGATTACATACTCATTGTTGATGATCCTGATGCAGGTTCAACTGAGATCGAAAATCAAACAGTGGATGTTGGCTTTTCCATTACAGGCTATGCAGCAGCCTTCAACGATACAGTAAGTTACTTCCAGGATATCCCTGTGACCTGGTCAGTAGCAAATGTTGGCTCCAATGCATCAACCAGCCCTTTGTCTGGTGCAAGTTCAGTATTCTATTCAGGATGGCAGGGCGGTACGTGCACCTGGACTGCAGACGATGGCACAGGTAACATAGACACGGTTTCCTTCACAATCAATCCCCCTGAGGTTGACTTCATAGTGATTGTGGATTCTGAGGATACAAGCTCTGAAGAAATTCTAGATACGACAGTGGATATAGGTTTCTCAGTTGTGGGATGGGCTGCCTCCTTTAATGACACAGTGGGATTTATCGGCGATATATCTGTATCGTGGTCAGTGGTTAATGCAGGTTCCAATGGCACTTCTGAACCTTCATCTGGAACAAATTCCACATTCTATTCGGGCTGGTTCAGCGGTACCGCCACCTGGACTGCAAGCGATGGTTCGGATCATTCGGATTCAGTGATATTCACAGTCAATACCCCGCTAATCGATTTCATTCTCATTGTGGACACACCTGATGGCGGGGGGACCGAGATACCCGATAAAACAATCGACGTGGGTGAAACCCATACCGGCTGGGCTGCGGGATTCAACAGTACCACCGGATATGTGGGTGATATCTCAGTGGCCTGGAGTGTGGGCAATACAGGCTCCAGTGCCTCCACTTCACCCATCTTTGGGACAAACTCATCCTTCTATGCAGGGATCGTGGAGGGGTCGGCCATATTGTCTGTAGATGACGGGCAAGGCCATACCGATACAGTTGTATTCACAATCAATCCCCCCACTGTGGACTATATCTCGATTCGGGACGCTCCTGATGGCGGGGGTAACGTAATTGACGACCCAAGCTACCCTGTGGGAGCCCAGGTCAGATTCCATGCTGTCCTGTTCAATGTCACATCCGGTTTCATTGCCAATGCTCCAAATACCACCGTATGGGACAGCGACGATGAGGCCCTCATCTCCCTTTCATCCATTGGCGAGTACACAGATATCCAGTGCAGTGATGAGGAACACGGAACAGTGCTCATTTCAGTGGACGATCAGGATGGCCATACGAACAGCACAACGGTCACTGTTCTGGAACCAACAGTGGACCAGGTCAGGATAATGGATGCTCCCGGAAGCGGTGGCACCGAGATCACAGA
>JAGLSY010000369.1 GCA_023135545.1 Thermoplasmata archaeon
GCATATGGCGAGGTGGTCTTCACGGCCGACGAGGCCCAGCGCCTGAAAGAGGAGGAGGAAAAGGATGTCATACTGGTCTCCTCCGAAACAACTCCGGAGGACATTCACGGAATGATAGCGGCCGAAGGCATTCTCACATCCAGGGGTGGAATGACATCCCACGCGGCAGTGGTTGCCAGGGGTATGGGAAAGCCCTGCATCTGCGGGTGTGAGGCGTTGAAAATCGGCGACGGCCAGTTCATGGTGGGCGACGTGATAGTATCAGAGGGCGACTTGATAACCCTCGACGGAACGACCGGCAAGGTTTACCAGGGCCATATACCCACCATCGATCCGGAAATGACACCCGAGTTCAAGATCTTCATGAAGTGGGCCGACTCCATAAGCCGCATGAAGGTGAAGACGAATGCCGAGGTTCCCGCGGATGTCCAGGTGGCAAAGGACTTTGGAGCCGAGGGCATAGGCCTGGCACGTACCGAGCACATGTTCTTCGGCGAGGACCGCCTCATCTGGATGCAGAGGATGGTGCTGGCAACCACCCAGGAAGAGCGCAAGACCGCCCTGGACCACCTTCTTCCCATACAGAGAAAGGACTTCGAGGAGATATTCACCATCATGGACGGCCTGCCAGTTATCATAAGACTTCTTGACCCGCCCCTGCACGAGTTCCTGCCCAAGGAGGACAAGGAAATCAAGGAACTGGCCAATGCCCTTAACATTTCCGAGGAAAAGATAAGGGAGGCCATCGAGGCACAGCACGAGTTCAATCCCATGCTGGGCTTCAGGGGGTGCAGGCTGGGTATCCTTTATCCTGAGATAAACGCCATGCAGGCCAGGGCAATTTTCGAGGCCGGTCTCAACGTGAAAAAGAAGGGGCTCAACCCAATTATCCAGGTAGAAATTCCGCTGATCGGGAAGCTGGAGGAATTCAGGATGATAAACAAGATAATCAAGGATGTTGCCGTCGAAATGAGCATCTCGGGAAAGTTAGATTACCAGATTGGAGCCATGATTGAGGTTCCCAGAGCGGCACTTACGGCTGACGAGCTGGCTCCCGAGCTGGACTTCATGTCCTTCGGCACCAACGACCTGACTCAGATGACCTGCGGCTTTTCCAGGGACGACGCGTCCAAGTTCCTCGGCCTTTACACCAAAACAGGCATCTACGAAAGGGACCCCTTCCAGTCAATCGACCGGACCGGTGTTGGCCTTCTGATGAAAATATGCATTGACAAGGCCAGGAAAGCCAAGCCAGGCATCGAGATAGGAATATGCGGCGAGCACGGTGGAGAACCGGAATCCGTGAAATTCTGCCACCGCATCGGAATAGATGATGTAAGCTGCTCTCCATACAGGGTGCCGATCGCCAAGCTAGCCGCTGCACAGGCTGTTATCGAAGAAAGGAAGAAACACCCATTTGAAAAATAGAAGTAGCGGGGAGTCGATTTGAACGACTGATCTTCGGGTTATGAGCCCGACGGGATTTCCTGGCTACCCCACCCCGCTAAGTTGAGACATCAAATATATCCGCGGGCTGGTTCTCGGACATATGCCAGGTCTTGTTTTTTTCTTAAGTCCTCGACTCCACCCCACAAGGTGGAATCATCCCAAAGAGGCATTCTTTAATAAACCTATCGGCATTATGGCATCCCCAGGGATTTCCCAA
>JAGLSY010000037.1 GCA_023135545.1 Thermoplasmata archaeon
CAGAACCGACGAGATATTCTATGCCCGGTCCGTTGACTTCGGTCGCTTAGGGAGTTGGGAAAAGGAAATCCCGATCAGCTTAGCGGTAGATGATAAAATGACCATCCAGTCATCTTCCATAACCGCCTACAGGGACGATGTCCATGTGGTCTGGAGCCAAGGAAGCCTGGAAGCAGGCAAGCCCAATGAGGTCTTCTATTCTGGCTCTATTGGGGAAAATGGTAACCCTGGTACATGGACCGGAGCGGACAAGGACATGATGATAAGTAATTCTGAAGATAAAAATCCGGTCTCGGACATATCGGTGGCTGTCGATGACAAGCGCAACGTTAATGTGGTCTGGGCCGAGATGGATCATAAGAATCCCCAAATGTCTAAGGAAGTTCACACTTCCACCACCAATGAGGGTGACATACCTGGCACATGGTCTGGGCAGAAAGAAGATATTGTGCTCAGTTGGCCCGACCCAGAGGTGAGGGCGGACGTAAGCAATATCTCTCTTGCAATGGGTCAGAATATCGACGGCGCATGGAAGACCCAGATTGTCTGGGAAGAGCTGAATGTCGTCTCAAAGGACAAGGCCGAGCACGGTACCCAGGTACATACTATTCCAGAGGAATTCACACTTTCGGTCTCAACATCAGGCAGTGGCTCGGTCGACAAGGATCCGGACCAGTCAACTTATCACTTCGGCGATTCGGTAACCCTGACAGCCACCCCATCAGCGGGATGGTACTTCGACCACTGGACCGGTGATATTACCGGCTCGACAAATCCACGAGGGATCACCATCGAGGGAGATATGAGCATCACAGCCGTTTTTTATCAATATCAATATACCTTTACAACATCGGTGTCCCCATCGGGGGCCGGTTGGATCGTGAAAGATCCCGAGCAGGCAACTTACACCTACGGCCAGACTGTCGATCTGACCGCCTATGCCAACCCGGGATACGAGTTTGACCATTGGGCAGGCAGCCTCGGCGGCTCGATCAATCCGGATGATGTTTCTGTCAACGGCAACGAGGCGGTCACCGCCTACTTCACCCAGATAACCTATGATATACCGGTTCATCTCGGCTGGAACATGATCTCCGTGCCTCTCGATCTTTTGAACACAAATACCGCTGTGGCTCTTGATGACAGCCTCGGAGACGGTCTTACCACATGGGACGTGGTTAAGCAGTATGATGCCAGCGACAGCGTGGACCACTGGAAGACCTACGACAAGAACTGGCCAGGAACCCAGGACCTTCTGAACATCGATAACACAATGGGCCTCTGGATTGACATTACCAGCCTTGGAGACGGCTATCTCACGGTCACCGGCGACTACCCGGCATCGACTGGCGTACCGCTAAAAAGCGGGTGGAACCTTATCGGCTATCCTGCCAATAACGATGCATCCTACACGGTGGGCCAGCTAAAAACAGCAGTCACCGGGTCGGTGGTAGAGGGCTATTACAGTGTCGGTCCATACAATCTCCAGGTTCTGGGAGATTCCTATGTTCTGCAGAAAGGCGAGTCATACTGGATCAAAGTGAGCTCCGACACCACCTGGACCGTTGATTGGTAATTCAATTCAAACTGGTATCTATCCCCTCCTTCCATCCCCCGCCACACTGGAACATCAAAGTTACCCACGTTAACTAATACTGTGACCCCCGTTGGCACGGTACTGGCCCCTCGTGAGTTGTTAGAAAAACATATTGGAATTTGGCAGCGTAGAATACCGCCGTAAGCCCATCAATAAACAAGCAAATAAACGCAGAGAATTTACCTCTGCGAGTATGGGCTTATGGCTTATTGAATTGAAACTTCCAGGCCCGATGCAATATTCAAATCCTCTAGGGCCTGGTAGTTTTCAAGGTAAATCCTTATCTATAAGCACTGTATCAGAGTATGTTATGGAACTTCCACCGGCCCTCGATAAGCTGAGCAAACTGAAGTTCGGCATGCCCATCGCGGTACTGCTGGTCATCGTGATTGATATAGCCCTGATGTCCACCATATTCTTCACGGACCTGAGCAACTCCAGCTTCGGCCCCTTTTTCATGCTCATAGCCATCGTGGCCATTACCTTTACCATATTCTACGTGTTCGGAATCAGGGACATGAAATACCTCATGGTCTTCGGGATCGCAGTTTTCCTGGTGGTCGGCTCGGTGGTTTACATACTTGTTCTGCACGAATCCTTCGGCATGCCGGAGCCGGAGCCCGGTAATTCCGAATTCTACAGGGATTGGAAATTGGCCTCAATCTTCGACCTGGAAGATGGAACATATTTCTCGGATACCTCCTTACATTGGTATAGGCTGGAGGGCGGTGATGTGACCCCGTACAAGGACCAGATGGGCACCTATAGGTTCAACGTAACCCTTTATTCAAATGACCCTTTCATCATAGAGCCAGATATTCGAATTGCCTATGCAAGAGAATTATGGTGGGATGCCCAGGAAGTCGACATGGTGGCGGTGAATGCATCAGATACGGATTATACGGACGGGAAAGACTATGAGGCCAATGTCCAGATTGACACCAATGCGGTATATCATCACTGGTATGCGCTTGTCTTTGACGGCGGGGCCAACCCCGGCAGCATGAACACGACCATGATCATGGGGCCGCTGGTGGGTGACGAGTCCAGCCTTTACGGGACCTATGCCGGAGTGGGGGCCATCAACACCTTCTGCAACACGGCCATGCTCTTCTTCATCGTGGTTCTCCTCTATTGGTGGATTCTCAAGGCCAAGGAACAAAGAAAGCAGTGGGGTGTCCCCTCTGATGATGATTCCGGGGACCAACCAGTCAGCAAGGATGCCAGGTTCTCCTGTACCAAGTGCGGTGCCGATGTAACCGATGATGATGATAAATGTCCCAAATGCGACGAATCCTTTGATGATGATGAAAAAGATGACGCCACCTCAGATGATAACAGCCAAGAGATTGTGATAGTGGATTCAATCGCAGATGATGAGGAAGAGGATGAGGGCGGGGAAGAGGATGAGGTAAAGGCCGAGTTCACATGCACCAGCTGCGGTGCCGATGTATTCGATTCGGATGAGAAATGCCGCCTGTGCGGTGAGGGAATCGAGGGGGAGGAGGAATCGGATTTCACGTGCACAAGCTGCGGTGCCGATGCCTATGATTCTGATGAAAAATGCGGCAAGTGCGGTGAGCCCTTCGAGGGTGTGGCCGATGATGACAATCCAGCATTACACAACTGCCCCCATTGTAACAAGGAGATATCAGAGAAACTGAACTTCTGTCCCCACTGCGGCAAGACAATGTCCGGGGAATGATTTTTACCAATCCACAACCCAAACACTATCAGCCACAACATGCACCCAGTACCCCTCCCCAGGCTTCATCACATAAGTCGCATCCACTGCCTGAAGGTTGTAGGGAGTGCTGGCATTGAAAACCTCAACCTTATCTGCCCCAGTACCCCACAGAGCATTAGCCACAGTCTCGGTTGTTTGGGTCGGATACCCCACAAAATTCCAACCCGCATAAAGAGTAATTGTTGTAGATGATGGAACGATTCCTCTGACAGTCAAATTCACATCTGGCTCAGTAATATTAATCCAGAGGGCCATTGTCCTGTCGAGACAAAGCAAATCATTGAGCTGTTGGGGCTTGAATGTGGCATTGGTTTTCCAGTGGTCAGTGGAGTCTGAAGCATCATACCACAGCATATAATCCCACTTGCCAGTAATGTTTTCCAGGGCTTTGTCCAGGGATTCATCACTTTGTATCAACGGGGTTGATATCAGGTTCCAGCCCTCATTTAGGGTGATGTTGTAGGTCGAGAGTGGGGGGAAATCTGGATAGCGCTTGTAGTATACTTCAGGATCGCCATCCCTCTGGTCATACCATGCCACGTGGACTATATTGTCCTGCACATCGACTTCTGGCCACCAGGAATCAGATCCTTCGCTGTAGGTCAACCTTAAATCGGTACTCCAATCTGCCCCTGCATTTGTTGAATTCTTATAATATATTTCTCTGGTTGAGCCATCATCTCTCCTATCGTGCCATACCATATGAACAGAATCTTCGCATGCAACTAACCTTGGCTTGTACGTGGTTCCAGGAAATGGACCTACTAATAATTTAATCGTCCCCCAGGTAGCTCCATTATCTGTAGAATTGCGATAACAGAGATAGTAATCGGAACCTATCGCATCTGTCCATACTGTATGAATCGTAGAACCATTAACAGCGATTGAGCTGGCTATGTGGTCAGATGAATTTGTTGTAATTCTTCTATCCTGATTTATATTTCCCAGACCGTCATCCCAAGTAGCACCATTATCTAAGCTTCGCTTATAATAGGCATCCCCTGTGGATACTCCATTTCTGCCATCAGACCATAAAATATGGATTTCATTTCCATTAATTGAGATGCCTCTTGGGGCCGAAGCATAGGGCGCACTTGTCAAACGTCTTTCCTGCCCGATGTTCCCCAAGCCATCATCCCACGTTATGCCACTGTCTGTGCTTCTCACATAATAAATTTCGGTATTTGGTGGAGATGAATCAGGACCATGACGGGAATCCACCCAGATGATATGGATATTGGAATTTGACACTCCTATTAGGGGGGCTTCCGAGTTCTCTCCGTCGTCCACTGAAATCATCTTCGGTGAAGACCAAGTAATGCCACCATCCGTTGAGTTGCAGTACCTAATTTCATGAAAACCAATAGCATCATTGTCATCCCAGACCACATGAAGATTATCTCCGTTGTTTCCGATATCTGGGGTGATACAATGTATTCCGGGTATGTAATTGCTAACTTGTGTGGGATTATTCCAAGTTTGGCCAGCATCTGTCAAATTAATATAAAATGTTTCAGTATGTCCCAGCATTTGTTTTGACCAAACAATGTGGACATTCGAACCATCCAAGACAATGCGAGGATCGATATCTCCTGTTGTGCTATTATTTGAAAGATTAATGTCGTCGGTCCAACCTGTTGGTAAACCGGTCGTCTTTTCATCTCCGACTTTGGAAATAGTGGTCGGGATTAATAAAACTGAGACTAAACTCATCACGACAATGAACGACCAAACAATCCGTGTTTTCTCTCTTCTCATCAAAATACAATATAATTCTACTCCCTAATAATCATTTCTAGAGCAATCTATTTGTAGTTGATTGTGCATTTATATCATAATCTTTGGGAGGAAGAAAATGAACACCTATGGAAGAAAGATATTCGCTTGTTTTTTGACAATAATGATGATTTGCAGTAGCCTGGCACTTATAAACACAGCTTCTGCTCAGGAACCTGTAGAAGCTCCAATGGAGGTAGATAATCCTGTGCCTGATATTCAGGTCACAGAATTGAGGGCGAGTGAACCTGTGATTTATGCAGACCTGAATAATAGATTGACTCTCTCCGTTGCTAATTATGGTTCAGCTAATGCTATAAAGGTCGTTGCTGATGTTATAGACATCAAACCAGATATGAGTGAGGAACTTATCAAAACACTCCATTTCGGAGCTTTGATAGTTGACGTGGAAAGAACAAGATTCATTGATTGGTGTCCAGAGGAACTGGGCACCCATTATGTAAAAATCAATATTAATTATGAATATTTGTCGCACCACTCTCCTGCCGAATTGATTGAGAATCCACCAGTTATTCTAAGCGTGGGATTTCCCGTGTCCCCACTTGTTGATATAGAATATTGGGGTCCAGACCCATGGGATGATGCTTCAAATATCATTACATCTGCAGAAGGTACAAGAACCGTTGATGGACTTATTGAAATCCGTGTTCGGAATGGAGACTTACAAATCGAAACTGGAGCATCTTTGATTCTCAACCAAGACGTGACTCTTGTGATGATAGAGCCAGATAGAGGAGTTTATGACATCATCGTTGACCAAGATGCCACCTTTGAGATTAATGGCGGTGCTACAAAGACCACCAAACTCCAATCAAGTGATTGGCAGTTCACCTATGCTTTTTTCAACAATGGCACGGTAGATTTCACCGGTGCCACTGTATGGTACACCTACGGCGATAAAACCGCTTTGAACAACCCTGGCGGCATCCAGAACTTGCCAGGGAGCACTTGTATAATCGACAACTGCGACCTCCTGGAGGCGGACACGCATAGCTTGTCCATTGAAGGCACGGCAGATGTTCATGTAAAGGGAGTAGGCACGACCATTGGTAGACTGTCAGGGGAAGAAAATCCAAATGTCGTGCAAGGTCACGGAATCTTTGTCAAAGAGGCCACGCCAGTCATTGAGTATGTTACTGTCCAATACAACAAAATGGACGGAATCCACATTGAGGATTCGGCATCCGAGGGTGCTCCCTTAGCCACCTGTATGAAATACTATAGTTCTAGCAGTTATGACTATAGACTGACCGATGATCCAGATACTTCTACACAACCTATCGTTGCAGCTGGAAATGGAGCTGTATATATGGTTTATCTCAATCAGGAATCTGACATAATATACTTCAAGAAATCTATTGACAAGGGTGCATCATGGAGTGCGCCAGAAATTGTAATAGATTCCGGATATCCAATTAGTGATATAGATTTTGCAGCTGATGGTGACAATCTTGCCCTAGTGTGGGTAGAATGGCCACACATGTTTCCGAGAACATATATGGTCTTCAGTGAATTCGGTGGTGCATCTTGGACCGCCCCCCCCTACTTGCTTGAAGGAGCCGCATTTTGCGGTTCTAGCACACCAGCTGTTGATGTGCAGGGTAGTGATGTGTTTATAGTGTACATGCACTGGGCAGCAACGGGTCCTGATTTCTACTTAACAATGAGAGTGACATGGTCTGAAGGGATTGGATTTGAGGAGATAATATTCAGGAGTCCAATTACTGGTAGCGAGTTTGCAGGTATCCCTGATATCGCAGTTGAAGGCAGTGATATTCATGTGGTTATAGCAGACACCGATTCTAGGTGGCCTTACATATATTACTGGCAGAGCGGCGATGGAGGCATTAGCTGGAGCGACTCTGAGCCAATTGCAACATATGACGGTTCTATGCTGCCAGGTTATATCTCAATGGAAGCCACAGCAGACAGAGTTTACTTTGCGTGGGCGACTTATGATGGTGGTGTTGGCAATTATGAGATCTATGGAATGTATGCTTATTATGATGGCATGGACTGGATATGGTCCTCAGA
>JAGLSY010000370.1 GCA_023135545.1 Thermoplasmata archaeon
AGACGCTGGACCTGGGCTTCAACGGTATGTGCATAAGCAGGACGAATCCCAGGAGGCTGATGGGAGATTATGATTTCGGGGAGGCCGAGGTTTTCTGGCTGACCGACAGAGACAGTGCTGGTGTTAAAACAATAGAGCCAGCCCTTGAAAAGATAATCTACAAGATTGAGGATTTGCTCAACACAGGGAAAAAAGGAATACTTCTGATAGATGGCTTGGAATACCTGGTAAGCAACAGCAGCTTTGATGCGGTTCTCAGATTTCTAAGAAGGCTGATAGACGATATCTCGGAGAGCAATTCCATATTCCTGATGTCCCTCACGCCGGGGACGCTGGACCCCAAGGACCTGATGGTACTTGAGAGGGAGATGGAGGTTCTATCCTTCCTGTGAGATATTGGTAATTATTGAACCCCATCCTACTGCGCCCCACCACATCATCAATTGAATATTCCCCTCTGGAATCTATCTTTACCCTCCTTCCACCCCCGCCATGCCAATACATCACTGAGACCCACACTGAAAAATCAATGATACCCTGGCTCTATTTGTGAAATCGATTGGCTCAAGAACCATACGATTTCACATTACATAATCCTCTTTGTCAAGATGGTCCTTGAACTGTCTTACGCAGTGGAGAGCATCGTGGTACTTTCCCTCCTTTACCGCTATGTTGGCACTCTTCAAAAACTCCACCGGCTGGGTTATGTCGATGTTCATCATCTTTATTTCAAGAAGGCTGGTCTTCGCTTTTTTCATCTGCGAGGCTATGTGGCTGGGTAGAATCTCATTGAGGGAGTCCATGGCCTGTTTGGAATAGAGAGCGGCCGAGCTCCAGTCTCCCTTGTCCGCTGCCTTCTGAGCCTCCTCGTAAAGGGCCAATGCCGAGCCCAGCTCGATACTGAGAACCTTCGCATCCTTGATGGTGGCCTCAATCATCTTAAGTTCGGTCTTCGCATCCAGAAGTTCCTCTCCTACAGTCTCCTTCAGCATGGTATCCGTTGTCTCTATCTCGATCAATGCCGAGTCATAATCATCTGCTTCCAGGCATTCCTTTATTTTGACGATGCTGGCCGTGGCTTCCGGAAGGGTGTGACCGCTGGAGTTTGCCTCGTTAACCTTCATTGTCAGGGCTTTTATTCTTTCGTCCATGTAAATTGAAATTGTCTTTTCTATACCAGCCTTCCCCTCTTCAACGAGCCGGACAGCGGATTCCAGGTCCTTGTTCTTGCCGGCCGCAACGGCCTGGTTAATCAAAGCCCTGCTCTTGGACACGTCTATTTTGCATTTCTTGGCCACAGCCAGGGATTTTTTCACCTCGCTTATGAGTTTGGGTAGTTCCTTGTATTTCTTTTTGAGGCTGGCCTGGTCCTGCGGCTTCTTCGCCGGCGGTGCTTCCACGGGCTTTGCAGGCGGTGCAGTCTTGGCCTGTGGCTTAGGGGCTGGTGCCGCGCCTTCCTTCGGGGCTTCGGGTTTTGAGTCGGCTAGAGCCGGCTTTGGCCCTGCGGTTTCCGGCTTTGGAGTCGCTGGGGTTGTGTCGGTGTCGGCGGGCT
>JAGLSY010000371.1 GCA_023135545.1 Thermoplasmata archaeon
GGAGCCTGAAATTTATGGGGCGCTGTTTTGTACAATCTGAATTCCCTGGGATAGTCCTTCTCGATGGTCGAGTACAGCATGCCCTGCCAGTGCCCGAAATTGAATCCTGTGAGCCTCTCGTCCACTTCGGGTTTTAGATCAAGTTTCCTGCCCGCTATCCGTGCGGTCTCGTAAGCCCTCTCCAGAGGACTTGAGTAAATGGCCTCGATGTCCTTTCCCCTGAGATGCTCACCTGCCAGTTCTGCCTGTTTTATTCCATTGTCTGTGAGTGGCACCTCGGCTCTACCGCGAAAGACCTTCTCGATGTTCCAGGCTGTTTCCCCGTGGCGGAGGAGGTAGATTTTGGTCATTTTTATCGACCTTTCTTTTGAATTTTACCTTATATCCATTATTTTCAGTGTTTCTTCAATATTCATGACCATATCGAACTTTTTCAATAATAATTTGTCCTCGGTTACCAGAATTCCCCCATCCTCCTGACAAGACGCAATATGAACCGCATCATAGTAAGTTACACCACGTTTAACTGCCACTTCCATTGCCCTGGACGCAAGATCGCTATCAAGAGGGATAAAATCGATATTCAACAGAAAAAGCTGCATCATGAATTCGCTTGTGTCCTTGCTTTTTTTTCCAAGGTTTCTCTTTATAGCATTCCCAACCTCGTAAATGGACAGTTCAGCTGCTTTAATCTCGATACCCTTTGTCCCACCGAGCTTCATGAACCTCATTGCATCCTCGGACCCCTTCTCCTCGATGAATAACTTTGAAATTACCGATGAATCGAGAAATATTCTCATCTCGAATCCCTATCCGCTCTGATCAGCTCTTCGGAAGGTATTCCTTTACTCTTCAATCGATGCTCTCTCAACCACGACAGAGCCTCCCTTCCTCGTTCCTTCTTCAACTCTGCAATCAAGATTCTTCTGACATATTCACCTGGTTTGTAACCCATGGCTTCTATTTCATTTTTAACGTCTTCATCCACCCGGACAGATATGGTCACGCTCATGTTTACACCTTTGTTTACATATATGTTTACGTGATATATAGATTTTTGGGTTGTTCTAAACATCTATGGGTGGGAAGGCGGCGGTGGGGGAGGTAATAGCTTGGGAGTTTCAGGTGGTGATTCTTCTTCAATTTCTTGAGGAGAAGCCTCAATCACTTCCTCAAAAGCATCCTCATCGATTGACCCTCTTTTTCCTGCTCTCTGCCTTAAAACCAACAAAACTAGAATCACTACAACAACTGCCATGATAATCATAACAATGTAGATTCCGAAGTCCCCTTCCTCTGGCTTCTCCCATCTTGTGGGATCCAGTGGATAATCATCTCTCTCATCGGGAATCATATCGTTATCGTCATCGGGATCGGCATTGTCACCGATACCGTCGTCATCGAAGTCCTCCCATTCTGAGGAATCCCAAGGGAATGAGTCAACCACATCCTGGTAACCATCGCCGTCGTCATCGGTGTCTTCATCATCTGGAATCCCGTCATAATCTGTGTCAGTCCGGACAGTAACCAAGATAACGTCATCATCCCAATTCCCAGCTGCATCCGTTACTGTAAGTGTCACATAATAATTCCCGGGAACATCGAAGCGATAATCAGGTAAACTGCCGTTTAAAGATACTTCTTCATTGTCCAACATGAAAGTCCATGTATACGAGAGCCCTGAGGTCCCGTTGTTGTCGAAAGTACCGTATCCATCAAAGAACACTGATTCACCCTGCAGAACTGTGACATTTGTGCCAGCATATGCAATGGGTGGAATGGTATCGTTGAGGTCAAAGATACCCGAGCTCAATTGCCAGTTACCACTGGCATCCCGTGCCCATATCGTAAAGGAATATTCCCCCTGAATTACATATTCATTATTGAACAGATACCTCCCAGCACTGGCATCATATGTCATTGAAAAGTTCCCGATATTCTCGCTTAGGGGATTGTTAATATCGATCCATGCACCCACCAACTCATGATTGTCCATTATATCTGCTGAGATGTTGACCAATCCGAATTCCTGGAGGTCATGCATCACCGTGATATCATCAATGGTTGGAGGTGTTGAATCCTTAATCGTTAAAGTACCTGATTTCAATGCCCAGTAATTATTTGTGTCCTTTGCCATGATAGTATAAGTATATTCACCGAGGTCCGCATAGCTCCTGTTCTTAAAATATCGATTGCTATTGATATCGTAATCCATTGAGAAATTACCCACAAGCTCGTCGGATGGATCATATATCTCGACCCAGACCCTATAGACAGCAGTGAAATCGGTTATAACAGCGGACAGATTGGCATATCCATTGGGCTCTTGGGGGTCCGGATTGCATCTGGCGTCTTGAATTGCAGGTGGTATCATGTCCACAGGTTCCATCAATGGGTAATTGTCCTCAGGACCAATCGATTGACTCGTATTGATCAAATAAGGAGTATCGCCTATGCCATCACTACCGAGAAGATCCTGGTCGTAGCCTAAGAAGTCGTCCTCTCCCGTATAATCGGACCAGTAATTACCCCCGGAGGGGTAGGTGTCATTAAATCGGCAACTAGAGGCATATTTAACCCAAGATTGATTCTCGTTATTGT
>JAGLSY010000372.1 GCA_023135545.1 Thermoplasmata archaeon
ACCTCCATCTATGCCAACGTTCCAGGTGCCGTCTGTGTTGCAGCCAGCCAGAGGGACGGCTCGGGCCTGGCCGATTTTTCATCGAGAGGCGATAAGACAATGAACGACACATGGCCCGACATCATGGCCCCGGGCGTTGGTATCTGGTCTGCCAAGGATTCCACAGGCAAGATGGGCAAGAGCAATACAGAGAATCCCTACTACATTCCTGCCTCCGGAACATCCATGGCCACGCCTCATATCGCAGGGGTCGTGGCCCTTCTATTCCAGGCGGCTCCCAGCCTGACAATGAGCAATGCCCATGATGACACCTCCACAGAGGATGAGGGTTTCTGGGATGATCCCGAAACAAGGATCCACGAAATCGAATACATAATGGAGGTCACTGCAGATTTCCTTCCGCCAACAGGGGACAATGGTGTTCCAGACAACCACAGCTACGGCCTGGAAGGGAGAAGGCACGATTTTGCCCAGGGTTACGGCCTTGTAAACGTCGAACGGGCTGTGGGACTGGCATTGACCCTGGAAAAACTGAGAAGTGTAGATAAAGCTGCCACGGTCCATGATGCCTTACGAACATACATGCATGTGATAAACGATACGACCACATCCGAGAAAACCGACGTGCTCGCAGCCTCCTGGATGGGAGAATACACACTGCATAACGACCAGAATGACAAGGCCACATTCGTAGCAAGCCAGGTTCATTATGTCCATATCTCCAATAATTCAAAAACACTGCTTATGGACCTGGCCTTCCCGCCCGTCGATCTGGATAAGAATACCGTGGGCTCCATTACAATAACACTGGACTACAACGATGACGGCCAGATCGACTGGGAAGGCTCCCTTACTGGTGACAGCACCCTTTCGGGGAGCAGGCATGACGAGCTCGACATTTCACAGGGTGATTTCGCATCGAACCGGGGCAAGCTGTGGGCCTTTTCCATCTACGGATATGCCGCTTCGCTGCCAATTCATCTCGGAGAACCTGTTTTCGGGGGCTTTCGGGCACCTACAATCGAGTACTCCACAAGCGTGCAGCAGGTCCTGGATTTCTCTGTTTCAAATAATATCTTCGTGGACTACCGGGATGATAGGGCTGAAGTGGCCTTTCTCGGTTTCGGAGAGCCCACGCAGGAATATTCAAATGGCTCAATTACGCTTAATACCTATGAATACAACCTTTCAAGAGCCTTTTTTATTGAGGAGGTCCCGCCGCCGGTTGAAGTAAATGACTCCCTATGGCTGGCCATTATCATGGATGTCGTTTTAGCGGCCATTGTGGTCGCAGCACTTGTCAGAAGGTTTTGGCGGGACAGAAAGAAGTCTGCAGGGTCCTCGACAAAATGAGAATGTATAATTTTCCGGTTGAATTTAACCCATTTCAAGATAATAAGAGAATAAATCATATATTATTAGGGTATATATTCAATTATTGTTCTAAAACCTTTATATAGTTATAACTAATTTCCCATTTGGATTTGTAATATTATACACTATGAAGCTTACAAAGGGGGGTTTTAGCAGATCCCAAGACGACAGGAGGTCCGGAAATGAGATTAAGGGCAAGTTTGGTTGAAAATAAAAAGAGTGTGGAATCTTTTCTGCTTGTATGTGTGATCGTGGCTGCGAGCCTGGCAATTATGCTCCCTCTGACTG
>JAGLSY010000373.1 GCA_023135545.1 Thermoplasmata archaeon
ACAGCACGACGGCCCACGGGCCGCAGGGTGAAGATTTCCAGAACATAGGAGCGACGGAGATCGAGTGGTGGATAGATGTGCCAGGAGGTACGGCCGAAGGCATCTACCAAGCTACGATTACCTTCAAAATAGGATACTATTGAGTGGGAAAGGAGATGATGAAATGAATGAAATGAAGAAAATACTGGCCATGGCGGTTATGACCATCATGGTCTGTGCTAGTTTAGTAATAGTTTCACCGAACAACACGGTGATGGCAGAGGATTCGGCGAAGCCTCTGAGGATTCTCAGCAGCGGGTACCCAATAGACCTGTTGGACCAATCTCAAACGAGCGGAGTGAACTCATACACCATGTTGGAGTCCATGTGGCTTGCTCAAACCTTCAAACCAGGGGTGACTGGGGGCCTGTCTAGGATATCTGTCAGATTGGCCCAGGGTTCAGCCTCATCCTTGTTATATTACTCGATCTGGTATACCAACGCCGGTGACCCCTCATCCGAGATGATAGGCCAATGGAGCAATCCAATCGCCCTGAACCCCACCCCCGGGAACTGGTTCGAGTTCTCATTCACCAACCCCCCTTACCTCAGTGCTGGAGTTCAATACGCTATAATGCTGCATTCCAATTCCCCCAATTCCATCGAATGGATGAGGGAGGCCTCTTCAGATTTCTATGCTGACGGGGCAGCGAAGTACAGCAACACGGATGGAGCTTCTTGGAACCCGGTAAACATCGATTTCCAGTTCAGTACTTACATGATCTCCGACAAAGGCGGAATATCCAAGGTTGCCTGGCACGAAGATGGGAGTTACGCACTGGGCATCCATTCCTCGCTCGACACCATTTACATGTACACACCCCAGGACAGCCAGTGGAACTCGGATTATACCATGGGCGGAGGCAACACCTTCAACGACATCAAGTACAACCCAGACACCAACCTCTTCTACATAGCCGGCCATGACGGAGGTGGGCAGCCCATGGCATGGTCTTATCAACGTGATCCAGTGACCTTGACAGACCTGGCCGCACCCGCGGTAGCCGGGGCCTATTTCACAGGTCTGGAGATAGCCACTCAAGGTGGGGCGACAGATTACGCTATCATCGCGGTCGGATACGATCCGGGTAACAACAGACCCTATGCCGCGTGGTATAATTATGTGGCCACGGGATGGGTCAGTGTAATATCAGGCTGGACAATTAACCACGAGGTCTACGATGTCGCTTGGGATCGCAATAACAATTATTACGCTGTAGGGGATGACGGGGGCACCACTGGTGTGATATATAATTTCATAGGAGCCGGTGATAACAAACCAGATATCGTCGACACATCAGGGTGGCCCGCGAGCCCCAACCTATTCAAGGCCATTGACTGGAGCCCCCTGGGAGGCGGCCACAACCACGCATTGATTGGAGGTTTGAACAGTGGCAATGGCAATCTCTGGACCTTCGACGGGACAACTGGTGAGGCCATCCTGGCAAACACCGTGGTTATA
>JAGLSY010000038.1 GCA_023135545.1 Thermoplasmata archaeon
TCGCCCTGATGGCGGCAGATGCCGGGGCCCTGAGTGGAAAAACACTTATGACCATCGGAGGAACCGGCAGGGGGGCCGACACCGCAATTGTCCTCAGCCCGGTGCATCAAAAGGAATTTCTTAACATGAAGATTCACGAGATAATCTGCAAGCCTTGGTAATATGATAGTTCAACAGAATATGGATATTCAATAGCCTGCCAGTGCCTGAAAAAGATCACTGCCACTCTACAACATAGATGCAGCTGGCATCACCGTTGACCTGGCATTCAATCTGGGCCACCGTGCCCTTTGATTTGGTCATCTCAAGCATTGCTTCAAGGACACCCAACCATCCCTGGCAATTTTCCTCTATCCCGCTGACATCCCTCATTCTTGCAATGGCCTTTTTATCGTGGATTTCTATATCGATATCTCCGAACTTGTAAAGCTCCCTGTATCTTTCCTCGGCCTTGTGAAGCATGGCCTCCATGCTCATGAATCTGACCATGTAGGCGAAGAGCCCGAGATTCTTGGCCGTATACTTTCCGGCCTGTTTGACCCTGTCCATTCCATGGTTGGTGGAAATCCATTTTAGTATTCTTTCCATTATTTCATTACTATAAAAAATAGAATCATCTACCTTGATTTCGGAGATACCGCATTCCTCTATGGCTTGCTCCATCCCGTCTTTTCCCCATGTATTCTTTATAAAACTCAGGTATCTGTTGATTACATGTCCACGAATAAGTCTCTCGTCCATAATTAAGAATAGACTTGAAAGGATAAAATATTTTCGTTAAGCCATAATTAGAATATATTTAGAAAACAAAAGCGCCCCGGGCGGAACGAGGATTGAGCTGCCAGCGAATCCCAACATCAATCCGAGAAAGACCGGATGCTAGCATATTGATTATTAAGGTGCTGAATAGCAGTGAAAAAAAGCTAAAGCGCCCCGGGCGGAATTTGAATCCACGTCGGAGCCTCGACAGGGCTCCATGATAGGCCACTACACTACCGGGGCGAATGAATTTAACATACCAGTTCAGCCACGGGAGTGTAGTGAAGCTCGGCCAAAGGGCGAGGTTTGAGAATCCAGCTTGCTGGGTTCGATACACTACCGGGGCGATTGATTGTCTTTTTGGCAAATGATTTTGTCGTTCTGGTGTATTGCCAGATGAACCTGAAAGTACAACTTGTTTTTAAGGCTTTCCTTGTTTTCACTCTTACAGCCTGATTTTTCTCGTCTTATAGGAAATACCTTATATTCTCATCCCTTTATAACCCCGATATTACATGAAGTTGGGAGACCTCACGGTAAATGAGAGAATTTTGCTTCACCTCCGGGACTATATGTCTGGAGATTGCGCCCGCACCGCCCTTGTCGGTCAGACCCAAGGCGGCATCAGCGAGGGCATAGACATCAGGATAAACCACATACCCAGGGCGGTCAAGAAACTGCTGGAAGACAACTATGTCGAGGAATGTCTGGCACATGTCGGAGGCCTCAAGAGAAAAAGAAAGGTCTACGTGCTGACCGAGGCCGGAATGAAGACGGCCGGCGAGATGCTCGAGTGCCTCAAGGACCAGGAAATCATGGTGAAGTTCGATGACGGCCGTGAAGAGTTGAAAAAGATAGGCGGCATTCCCCTGACCTTTAACACCACCGCTACCCTATCCCAGATAATTCTCAGTGCCTACTCACACGGCTCTGTCCTGGAGTCCAAGCTTAGCGTTGAATTGCGGGATGATTCCTCTTTCATTTCCAACCTGGACATGGTTCCGGTGCCTGAGGAATTCATAGGCCGCCAGAACATGGTCGAAAACCTGAAGGCCAATTTGAACGGTGACAGGAAGGTGACCGTGGTCAATGGCATCAAGGGAATTGGTAAAACATCCCTTGTCAGAGCGGTGCTGGAAAATTTCCAGAATGACAGGAACATTCTCTGGTTCACGGCCCACGAGTGGGATGATGTCCGGAGTTTTCTGGAGTTCATGGCCGAGTTGCTGAGCCATGTGGACAGAGACGGGACCAGGAGGGTTCTGCGGAGCTCCAAGGAGATAACCCCTTCTATAGCCTTCCAGCCCTTTGCCAGGGATCTTCAGGGCCTTGATTCCATAGTTGTCATTGACAACATCTTCAACCTGCAGAAGGAGCTGATGCACGTTGTCAAGATGATGGTGGAAAATTCTGACAAGCTCAACGATACCAACTTCATTTTCATAACCAGAGATATCTTGACATTGAAGACCGGCATCACCCCGAACTCGAATGTGGACTACCTGACGCTGGAAGGCCTCAACCCGTCCGAGGCAAAGGAGATGGTGACTTCCAAGGGCGTTGACATTTCTGATGAGGATTTCGACATCATATACGGAATCACGAGCGGCCATCCGCTGGCTTTAGACCTGATAAGCTCCGAGTTCATAGAGACCAGCTTTGACACCAAAGGTCTGACAAGGGAAGAGCTGCTGATGGTCAAGTGCCTGAAGGCCTTCGATTCCATATTCCAGTAGTGTTCATTACCATCTGGAGCCTATGAATTATCCGCCTATTAGCTTCATTCTTTCCCACCTACCGCCCCCACCATACCGGATTATGCTATCACCCATACTGAGAAATACTGGAACCCTGAAAAATAGAATATAGAAAAATGGAAAATTGAGGGAGAGCAGAACCCTCCCTCATTAGTTGAAAGAGCTTACTTTCTCTTCCTCTTCTCGCCGGCCTTTGGCTCGGAAGCCCTGGTGTTCATGAAGTATCTGGTGAAGAAGAACACCGCTATTATGGCCACTATCACACCGCCGATTATCGCCGGAACGATCCAGCCTGCCTCGGCAACCGTGTAGGTCGAGTATTCCCAGAACCCTATATTGTTGTTGTCATCCCACTGGGACTCGTGCTCGTCCGGTGTGCTGGCATTTGCCCAGATGGTGTAGGTTCCCTTCTTGCTCGGCTTCCAGTCTATGCTGGCTGTTGCGGTCTCGCCTGGTGCGATGGTTGTAACGGAAACTCCGTCAATGGTCAATGATACCGTGCCGGTTATCTCCGCGTCGTCACCGTCAATATTCCTTATGAAGAACTTGACACCGACACCTGTGGCATTTGTCTGGCCGTTGTTGGTTATGTTGACCGATATGGTGGTTGTCTTGCCAACGGTACCCTCCTCCGGGTCAAAGGTGAATGTTGCCGCCTCCAGAAGCAGGTTGGCCCTGTCTCCGATGCGGACATTCACGACCTTGGTGAAGTTGACCTCGTTGCCAGTCGTGTCTGTGACAAAGACTGTCACGTTGAAGGGGCCTACTTCTTCAAAGGTCCAGTCGACCCATGAGCCGTTTGTATCGGTAACACCGTCGTCATCGAAGTCCCAGCCGAACACGAGGTCCTCGAAATCATCGGCGTTATCCGTGGTGTCGTTGGCACTCATGTACAGCTTCTGGTTTTCTATTCCACCGTCGGTCTCGTCGCCGTTTTCATCGTAGAGAATGATGTCCGAGATGGCCGGTGCTGTTATGTCTTTAACAACAACGCTCAGGGTATCATAGGTGCTCTCGTGGCCGACCATATCGGTAACCATCATCTTAAGGCTGTAGGTTCCAGGTGTGCTGTAGGTGTGGTTGATGTAGTTGTCCTCACTCATGGTCACCGTCTCGTTGACACTGTCATCGCCCCATACCCAGAAGTATTTTTCTATCTCTCCCAGGCCGTCGGTTGATGTTAGAACCCCGTCAGCAGAGGCCAGACCGTCAAAGGTCAGTGTCATGTCCTCGTTGATGGTCACTGTCGTGCCGCTCAGGGTTGCGTTGTCATCCGTTGTGTTCACAGCTATGTTGGCCGCCGGGTTGACGCCGTCCACGTGGATATCGAACTCGGCACTTATGACATCGCCGCCGGTCTCTATTATTTCAATATTGACGACATAGTTGCCAGCAGTTGAATAGTTGTAAGTGGTGGTTATGCCCCAGCCCAGTGAAGGGATGGTTGCGTTTCCGTCTCCGAAGTCCCAGGTGAAATTTGCCTTGTTTATGTCACCGACCGGGTCTGAAGAGTCCATGGCGCTGAAGGTGATCTCCGTGTCAATGCCGTCCTGCGGTGCGCTTACAATCACCTCGTAGCCCTCCTCGGTGGAGTTGAGTGGGTAATACAGTCCGTTTGTGATGGTAGCCACGGCGGTTCCGTTCTCGGATTCCTCGATGTTCATGGTGACGGTTTCATAATCGCCGTCCACTTTTGCCGTGTCTATGGTAATCGGGTCATTGTATCCCTCGATATCAATATAGGTGGTCTCCGTCTCACTGGATGTCATCTCGTAGCCGTCCGGAAGGTACAATTCGTAAATCATATCCAGTGTGCTCGTGTCGTAGGAGGCGTTGAATACCAGTGTGTAGGCATCCGCGGCCGCCGGGGTGGTT
>JAGLSY010000039.1 GCA_023135545.1 Thermoplasmata archaeon
GGCATCCGCGGCCGCCGGGGTGGTTATAATTGTGTAGTTGAATCTCTTGGTTATGTTTATGGCACCCGTGGATGTCAGAATGTCGCCTGCGGCCTCTTCCACTGTCACAACAAGGTCCACATCGTCGTCCAACTCGTAATACACGTTATCAAGGCTGAGGAACTTGGCTGTATCCTTTGTCTCCAGCTCCTTCTGCTTCAGGTACTCTGCCCAGTCATCTGTCTCGCCGGGCTCGTCAACTATCCAGTTGTTCAGTGAAAGACCAAGAACGCCGCCCATTCCCCACCTGCGGTCCGCGTTGACCCTCTCGCTGACATTGTCAACGACGAGGATGGTCTTCTCGAGCACGCTGATGGTGGACCAGTCTGCAAAGGTGTATTTGGTGGTTATGATGTCCTTTGGTGAAGCTGTGAGCCATACCGGCTCGTTCACATCACCGGTTACATCTGGTATGTCAATGGCCTCTGCCTGGTATCCCTCGGCATCCACGAGCAAGACAAAATTCGACTCGTAGTAAACATCGAACTCGTAATGTCCGTTGGCTCCGGATGTTGTTGTAAGGGTGTACAGTTGGTTCCTGTCGTATAGTGTCACGTCTGCTCCGGCTATCGGGCTCTGCTCTTCAAGGTCTCCGATGAACCCGCTTACCGTCTTGTTGTTGTCTATCAGGGTCAGCTCGATGTCGCCCAGAACGTCGGTGGTATTATCGTTGTCGATTGTAAAGGGCCAGACTTCGGTGAAGTAGCCGTCCATCTCGACAACCACTCTGAAGGTTCCGCTGTACATGAAAGTGAAGCCACCAGATGCATTCGTCTCCGTGTTATTCTGGTACTTGCCATCTGTGCGGTGCAGGGTAACAAGGGCATCCTCTAAGGCAATAGCTCCATCTGTCACCTTTCCAGATATCGTGTAAATCTCTGCCGGAATCTTTGGCAGGTCAATGTCTCTCCAAACTGCAGTAGCGTCTGAAGGAACAACCAGCCATTCCTCGCTGAGGTTGGTCTCGTATCCATCCTTCATTGCCTTGATCTGGAATGTTCCAGGGTAGGCGGACATCGAGTATGAGCCGTTTGCGTCGGTCTTTGAGGTGATCCACTTGTCATCGCCGGTGGATATGGAGACTTTGGCTCCATCTATTGGTCCGCCGTCTTTCTCGTGAACATATCCCCACACTTCCACGGTCGGCTCGGGGGTTATCTTTTCCAGGGAGATCGTGCCCATGTTCTTGTCTGTTCCGGTTATCTGGACCGACAATTCTTCCTGATAGTAATATCCGTCCTTGTAATAGGTGAGGTTCCACAGTCCGTCTTCAA
Source organism: Thermoplasmata archaeon (assembly GCA_023135545.1). Taxonomy (GTDB): domain Archaea; phylum Thermoplasmatota; class Thermoplasmata; order SG8-5; family JAGLSY01; genus JAGLSY01. The sequence goes on from JAGLSY010000039.1 coordinate 1,314, forward strand.
CGTACTGTGAGAAGGTTCCGCTTGCCCCTGTCTGTTTCTCGTATACTTCAGTTCCCTTCTGTATTGTCACTTCCACATCCGCAATGGGCATTCCGGTGCCTTCCTCTTCAATAACACCATAGATCTTTGGCAAGGATTGAAGGCTGGTTGTTCCCACATCGGCCACATCCCCATCATAATAGGAGGTGTTGAATCTATCTGTGCGGAGTTCGTAGCCATCCTCCGTTGCATCAAAAGTCAGGTTGAAGTCAACACTGGTGTTGCCACTGAACACAAATATTGAAAATTCACCTGCGGAGTTTGTGATATCAAATGACGTGTTTCCATCATCACCGACATATGTAACCGTTACCCCTTGAATAGGTTCGAACGGGGACGTAGCGCTGATCACTGTCCCTGTAATATTTGGGTCGCCTGCAGTCACATTTGGTAGCAATGAGCCCATCATGCCCATCACCATTGCTATAACCAATAGTATTGCCATCGGTTTCAATGTTTTATTGTGCATTTTATCACTTATCCATTTATGTTTCAAAACCCCTCAAATTGCGGGATTGAGAGCGTGGAAAGTTATTATCCTATATAATAATAATGGTTAGTTTACTCTATATTGGGTATATTTTATAAGATTATATCGAATAATATAAATTGAATTCGGGCTAATACATGCCCTGAAA
>JAGLSY010000004.1 GCA_023135545.1 Thermoplasmata archaeon
GGGCTTAATCAGCTCCGTGGGCGGCGGGAACTCGGATGTGAGCACAACCACCTTGCTGCATATGCTCTTCTCGAGGCATATGGGCTTGCCGGAATATATTCTGAGGGGCGGCAGGGGCACGGAATCGGAGATTATCGCGGTTGGGTAGAAATGTCTGGATGATACCAGGCCGACATACTCCAGGTTGAGCATCTTTATGAGATAATTGGACACTATCGTGCTTACCATGCCAACACTCGGAAAGCCCTCGATAAGAACGGCATCCTTCATGTCAACTTCCTTCCTCTCTATTATGGCTATGTCGTCATCCAAAATATCACCGCATCATGAATCTGAACCTGATACTTAACATTTAATACGTAATATAAAGAAACGATATAGAAAATCAGATATCAAGTGTGTAGTAGAAGGACGCCAATCTTTATCTACATGTTTCCTTTTATTAGAGTCAGGTGACGACTTGTCAGATGTCCAGAGCCAACTGTTGAGAGGAAGTTTCAAGCTCACAAGGGTGGGTGTGACCGATGTCAAAAAACCGGTCTGCGTGAAGAGGCCGGATAGAGAGATCACTCTAACAGCCACATTTAACCTTTTTGTAGACCTGCCAGCAGAGCTGAAGGGCTCCCATCTTTCCAGGAATCTGGAGGTGCTTTCACAGGTGCTGGACGAGTGCGTGCGCGGGCAGGCCGTCAGCCTCGAAACCCTTGGGGCCAGGATATGTGCCGAGCTGTTGAAGAGGCACGAGTACGCCACATGCTCCGAGGTGCAGATATCGGCAGATTACTTCATTGAGAGGGAGGTCAACGGCGGAACCAGCAGCCTGGAGAGATACCTGATAAAGGCATCTGCCATCGATTACCGGGAAGGGCAGTCAAGAAAATCCATAGGTGTCGAGGTTATCGGAATGACGGCGTGTCCCTGCGCAATGGAGGAGGTTCGCGACAGGTTCGTATCAAGGCATCCGGAGCAGAATGAACTGCTGACCGCCATCCCGATAATCACCCACAACCAGCGCAATATAAGCAGTCTGGAGGTGGAGATTCCCGGCGACCATGATGTGGAAGCCGAAGATTTGATCGACATACTGGAGGGGGCGTTGAGCAGCCCGACACGCGAGATACTCAAGCGGGAACATGAGGCGGACATCGTGGAAAGGGCCCATACCAATCCCAAGTTCGTGGAGGACGTGGTCAGGGATGTTCTCGGGGCCGTCCTGGAAAAATATCGCGATATGCCGGATGATGTGAAGGTCATGGTGAAAAGCGAGAGCCAGGAGTCCATCCACAAGCACAACGCCTTTGCCGAGAGGGTCACCACACTGGGGGAATTGAGAGAATGAAGATGATGGGCACTTGCCACATATGCGGAAGGCCGGCGATGCACAGCTGTTCCAGTTGTGGAAAAACAATTTGCCGGGAATGTCTGGACATCGGTTCGGGCAGATGCAAGAGCTGCATGGCTGGGAAACAATTTTAATTCAGTTGGAGAGTTTAGTAAGTTTTTGGAGTTTATAGAGTTTAATGAGTTAATCTCTGAAGGGTAAGGTCAAAGAATCTGGGCACTCACAAACTCAAGGGTACAGAACCTAGCAACCCAGAACTCCTTGAACTCACAGAATCAATCAGAAAGAAGGCCCATGGCCTCTTTCTCATCCATGTCCAGGGCCTTCAACATGTAGGTCAAGGACTTCTTTTTTATCATTCTCCAGGTGGTGTCATCCAGGAACTTTTCCATTACGATGGGAGCCCTGGTGAAATACGCCATGGCGAACTCTGAAAAATACATGCCGGCATTATCTTCATCCAACTCGGTGGCCTTGTTGTAATATTCTTCGGCTTCATTGAATCTTCCGATCTCGGCGCAGAAGGAAGCCAGTGAAGTGACATAGTAAACCTCATCGGGATCCAGTTCGACGGCTTTCATATAAAGTTCCTGAATCACCTCGGCCTTGACCTTGTGAGCTCCCAGGGATGCTTCGGCCTTCCCGAAATAGGCTTTTGCGTTCTTGGGGTCCTTCTTTATCACCTCGTTGAATTTCTTCCTGGCCTTCTCGTGCTCGAATTCTGCCAGAAGGATTTGCGCCTTGACCAGTTCATCCTCGATGGTTGCCATTGAATCACTCCGTTGATATATTGATACGGGGTTTAAAAAAGGTTTTGGGATACCTTTATTAGCCCGAAGTGAAAAACACCTCCCGGTAGTATTGCCGAGATAGTTATCATTGATAGTTATCTGAAGTCTGGTCAGTGGTATTTTACGGCCCAATATCAGACTCCGTCAGTCCCTTCGACGGATTCTGTTTCCCCAACCGCCTCTACGTCATCAACCGCTTCGGGCTCTTCGCCTCCCCCGGCATCCCCGATGCCATCTTCGGAAGGCGGCTGGGGTGCTTCGGGCTGCATGGGCTCAACTGGTTGCTGAACATAGCCCGGCGGGGGCGGAGGTGGTGGAGGCGGCTGTTGGTACTGTTGGGGTGGTGCCTGCATCATCTGTTGCGGTGGTCCGCGGCTCCTGTTCGCTATCGCAAAGATTACTACCACAAGGACGATCACCAGCAGGACTATCAGTATCCAGCACAAGGTGGATGCTCCATCATCGGTATCGAGTTCGATCGGGTTTAGATTGTTGGTCTGGCCATCGGAGACCAGGACCGGGACCGTGATATTGTGGTCTCCCTTTGTGACGACCATGTCATGGGTGCCGACAGGCACATCCACCAACTCGAACTCACCATCTGCATCAGTTATTTGTGAGAAGGTCTCGCCATCCACGACTATCTGTACCAGGGCTCCCTCAATGGGATTGCCATTGGCATCAACTATCTGGCCCTTTATGTCACCGGTGGGTGGAATAGGCTCATACTCGGTTGTGAAAACCTCGAATTCCATATTATCCATCCTGTTGCCGGCCAGGTCACTGACCGCGCCGCTGAGGGTAACATTGTATTCCGTGCCGTAGGCTAATGGGTCGTCCGGGCGGAAAACGACCCTTGAGCCGTCATCATTCCAGATGAAGGTTCCGGTAACCGTGTCGTCCTCGATAAAGGTTCCTCCATTGTTTCGTAATATCTTCATGCCCGCTTCCACGCTGCCACGGTCCATTTCCTCATTGAAGGAGAAGATTATGTCGGTCCCGACAGGAACATCCTCTCCAGATGGGCGTATCATGACGATAGGTGGTTCGGTATCCCAGACCAATGTGAACTCATCGTAGGCAGTATTGCCTGCAAGATCGATGACCGTGAGCCGGATGGTGTATGTCCTGTCAGTGTCGGCCGTGATGGTGGTCTGGGTCTGGCCAGAGGAGCCAAAGGTGATGTGGCCGGCCCCGGCAATTCTCATCCAGGTATAGTAGTCGACCCCGCTGCCTTCCTCCACCACCGTGCCGTATTGGGTGAATATATTATTGGCCAACCTATCTGGGCCAGCATCCACGAGTGGGGCAATTGTGTCCCATACTAGAATAAATGAATCTATGGCACTGTTCCCCTCATAGTCGAAGGCCGTGAAGCTTATCTCATAGGTCCCATCAGTATCAGCCTCCACCGTGGTCTGCATGCTGTTGGGGTTACCAAAGGTAATTGTCCCCGGGCCAGATACCTGCACCCATTCATATCTTTCCACACCGGACCCGGCATCAGTGGCTGTGCCATATTGTGTGAACACAGAGTTCTCCCACGCATCTGGGCCAGCATCTACAATCGGGTCCACATTGTCTGGAACATAGGTCGTGAAGTTCCAGGTATAGGGGGTCAGGGTCGAGGTTCCATTGGGATTGCTTCCCCCTGAAACTTCCAAGGTGATGAGTTGGGCGAAAGACCAGTCATTGTGGGTCCAGGTGGCGGTATCGTCTGTAGCATTGGTCGTGGACCAGCCCACGAAGGACCATCCACCTGGGTCCGTACCGGTTGTCTGGGAGATGGTAGGGATATCTGATGTGTCCATGGTCTCATCGAATACGACCGTGACATTCTGGTCAATTGGGATTCCAATTGAACCACCCAATGGAATGGTTGATATGACTTCGGGAACTGGCTCACCCACATAGACATCGTCAATGTGCCAGTAATCAGTCAATCCACCACTTCCCCCTGTCTGCGAGAACCTTATTTGAAAAAGAGGATGTATGGCCTCAGCGGGAAGGAGGTAACTCCGGTCAAATATTTCTCCCGGAGTCCCTCCACCGAAAAAGGTCTCCATCAAGACCCATGCTCCGATATCGTTCATATAGTACAATTCCAGGTTCTCGCTGGCCGAGTCCGGGTACTCACTGAAAAGGCCGCCCATCCTAATCCAGGATTGCACCTCAACCACTGGAAGGCCGGATGTGTCAATGAACCAGGATTCCACATTGACCACCCCGGCTGTGGTGTACATTGACCAGGTTCCGGAATTCGAGGTCTGGGTGCTAACACCAGATCTGGATGCGTCATCCGAGGTCCAGTTGAAGCCAGTGCTTCCACCAAATACACCGAACTCGAAATCATCCAACCAGGGCACAGTGAATGATACATCTGTAGTGATCTGTACTGTGTCGTTGACCAGTGTGTCGTTCTGGGAAGTGGCGGTCACATTGGCCAGGTCGGAGTCCCCGGCAACTGCCAGGCCAGGTATAGTGACCCTGGCTATGAAATTCTCAGTAATTCCGGTATTCACAGATATATTAGTGATGGTCACAGCATCTCCAATATCGCGGAATATGACTGGCCAGACGCTTACATTATAGAGGTCGTAAGTATCATTCATGGTTCCCAGGTTTGTTACATTGAGAATATAATCCACTGTCCCGCCAGCAGAGTCGACCGAAGCATTGACTTCGGGTTCCAAGTCAACTTTATAGGGGGGAGGAGGACCGACATAGACATCGTCGATATGCCAGTAATCCGATGAAGCAGTTCCAGATGTCTGCTCGAACCTTATCTGCAGATTGTCAGAGACAGCATCCGAAGGAAGAGCGTATGACCTCTCAAATATCTCACCCACTGTTCCACCGCCCAGGAAGGTATCTAGAGATTTCCAATCCCCGGTCAGGTTCTTATAATAGAGGTTCAGGTCCTCGGAATTCTCTGGCACATCGCTGAACGCGCCACCCTTTCTTACCCAAACATCCAGCTCAACCATCGTGAGGTTGGAGGTATCTATCATCCAGGAATCCAGTGTCACCGGGCCTCCGGAGGTGTACATTGAATAGGAGCCGGAATTGGCTGTATCGGTGCTCACGCCGAAATAGGACGTGTCGGTCATGCTGCTGGTCCAGTTCATGCCGGTGCTGCCTCCGAAAGTGCCAATCTCGAAATTGTCAAGCCAGGGATTGGCGAAGGGCAGGGCCGTGAACAGTTTCACTGTCTCATTCACCGAGGTGTCGTTCTGTGAGATGGCAGTCACATTGGCCAGGTCAAAATCCCCACTAAGTGCCCCACCAGGGATGCTGACCCTGGCTATGAATTGTGTAGAATTGCCCGAGCTCAATGAGATGTTCGTTATGTCCGTGGTATCTGCCATGTCCCGGAAGGCCAGGGGCCAATTGCTCTCACCAGATAGGTTATAAGTGTCATTACTAGCTCCCTGGTTTTGGAGGGTAAGGATATGGTACACGGGTTCCCCGGCATTACCTGACTTTTCATTATAATTCGGTGAAAGGTCCATGACATAGGGAGGCGGAGGGCCAACATAGACATCGTCGATGTGCCAGTAATCATAACCAGTTCCACTGCCCCCTGTTTGATTGAACCAGACCTGGAAGTTTGCATGATTGGCAGCCTCTGGAAGTGAATTATTCCTCCACATTATCTCTCCATTGGTTCCGCTGCCCAGGAAGGTCTCCAGCAGCACCCAGGTACTGCTTTCATTGAGATAATAAACTTCGAGATCATCTCCGGGATCCGTATCCTCGCTACCGGCTATGGTATCGGTCCCTCTCATTAACCAAAAACTGAGCTGGGTAACACCGAGAGCACTAGTGTCTATACTGGATGAGTTCACGCTCACGATCCCGCCATGCGTGTACATTGAATAACTTCCAGATTGGGATATGGCATTACTTACCCCGGAAAGCGAGGGGTTGGTCGTTGTCCAGTTGACCCCGGTACTTCCCCCAAATGTTCCAGACTCAAAATCATCCAGCCATGGTGCGGGTAATACCATTGGCACTGTATCCTGACTCCCTTGGCCGGATATTAGTGGTGAGACCACCATGGTCAACATCGTCGCCATGACCAAAAATGAAAGAATTCTCCTTGCCTGCCCTCTATCTGGCTTCTTGAATGATATCATGAAACGTCCTCCGAGGGATAATTGCCCCGAGTATATCCTCTGCATTAGTTTTGGCTTATATAACATATTTGGTGCTAATTAAGTAAGCCAGTTCAATCCTGGTAAAAGGTGATGGTCTGCACATCCTCGACCTTTTTTATCTTCTCTATTATCTTGGCCGGTATGGGTGTGTCGGTTATGATGTAGAGAAGCCCCGCGGAAGTGGCCGGGCACTGCGCCTGCCTGATGGATATCCCTCCCTGGCCGATAATGCTGGTTATCTCTCCCATTGTGCCGGGTTTACCGGTGTAGCAGATGTCCAATCCAATCACTCCCCAGCCCATATCGAGGGCCACATCGAAGAGGTTGCAGGTCGGCCTAAGCTTGGAATAGATACGGTATAACCTGGGGTTCTCATGGATTGTTTTTACGGTGGCCGTCACTATCCTCTTGTCCTTCCCCAGAGCATTGGCCAATTGAGAGTGCGACAGCGCAACCTTGTCAAAAAAAAGTTTCTTTCCTTCCACATGTACACCTATTTCCAACATGTATCTGGCAACCTCTGCCTGGGATGGCAGGCGTGAAAAATCATTCTCTATCTTGGTCCACATGGCAGACTAATCTAAATAGACGTATAAAGGATTTTCTATAAGGTACAGATAGGACAATCCAAACCCTTGTAAATTAGCGATAAGTATTTAATATGTTAACAATTATTATGTATGTAAGTATCTAACATTAATGTACCGAAATGATGCGAAAAATGTTTTATAGATTAACAATCATTGTATGTATTAATATCTAACATTGATGTATCAAAATAGTACAATGAAGTTAGGAAAAAAGGAGGAATAAGATGAAAGTGAAATTACTGGCAGTCACTATGACTGCCATGATGATAATGAGTGGGCTAGGGATTATGAGTGTCGGGAGCAATGTAGAAACTAACGAAAACTATGGGGCACCAACAAAAACATATGGCTCAGCACCACCCGGCTATGTGCCGCATTCTGTACAGAGAACTGCACTTGCCGAGGATTTTACAGAGTGGGGCTGCGGCCCTTGTGCGGGTCATAACCCTCAATGGACGGGGGCCATCGATGCGGTTGGGTATGATATTGTGGCTCCGGCATATGTTCACGTATGGTGGCCGGTGGGAACCGACCCTATATACGCGTATTGCGACGGAGACGGCTCGGTGACCGAGAGGGTTAATTATTACGGGGTTTTAGGTGTTCCAGATACCTTCCTTGATGGAGGGGATATCGCTACAGGACAAACCCAAGCTGCATATGAAACAGCATTCCAGAACGCGGCAGCAATACCATCCTCAATAATTCTGGACACGTCAGGGAGCAATATAAATGATGTCTTGCTGGATGGTGTATTGAACCTGCACATAGAAGCATCAGATGCCATTGCCTCTTCAAACCTAAAGGTCTTTGTTTACCTCTGGGAAACCAATATTATCAGAGCCCTGGACGGAGATGCACCACCATATCCCAACGGTGAAACAGAATTAGATTGGGCCGTATGGGACATATTACCAGATGGTGGAACTGGCGACCCGATTTGGCCCGCCGGTGCCAGCCCCGGAGACTGGATCGATGTTTCTTACCCCCTCACACTCGGCGCAGACTGGGTTGCCGATGATATCGGATGCACGGTGTTCATTCAGGATACCACAACGAGGGAAGTGTACCAGGCAACTGTCGAGCTTTTCGATAATCAACCCCCGGTAGTATCTCTGGATACACCAGATTCATACCTCGCTGAACAGGTTCTGGGCGGAACCATTCCGATAACATGGACAGCTACCGATTATGAGGATGATGACACCACACTGGACATATCAATTGATTACAGTGCCGACGGTGGAAACACCTGGATCAACATAATGAGCGGCACGGACAATAATGTCGCGCCCTTCACATTTAACTGGGACACTGACGGTATAATCCCAGATGGAATTGGATACAAGCTTCGGGTCAAGGCCCTTGACTCCCTAGGCAACTTCAGATTAGCTACCAGCTCTGAGTGCCTCACCATAGACAATATAGCAGATGATGAATGGTACTTCCAGGTGGAATCCACCGGGGCTTTGCAGGACCTGAGCATACAGCCTGCCGAAACCTCCATTAATATTGAGACCACCGCGGACATAACGGTCGCAGGCGATTACCAGGTGGGAGCCTGGGAGACCATCCAGACCTTCAGCGGCAAGAGCATCAACGGTGACTGGACCTTCAGAACATACGGAAAGACGCCTAACCCAGGTCTGGTTGCGTTGGAGGGATATCTTTACGCAAAGGTCTTCTCATCTTCAAACCTGGCAACACCGATTTACACGACCGCCCTGGACAACGAGGACGTCGGAACCTTCCAGACATCTCATTTATTTGAATGGACCGAAGCATTGTCCGGTGATATTGTATCCGGAGACAGTCTGGTGATAGAGATATGGCTTAATGTGGTCGGCGGACCATACACCAGCGGTTACGGTGAGACACTGAACCCCGGCTTTGATACCGATGCCTCATCCTGGGCCTTCAATATTTGGGTCGATGGTGACGGAAAAGGATTAACTACTGGCAGCTACCAGGCAGCAGGTGGAAATCCCGGCGGATACGTGGATATTTATCTTCCAAACCCCCAGGGCAAGCCCAATGATTACTATGAATATTCAGGATATTGGGAGCAATCATTCACCACTGGATTCGTGCCTTATTCCGCCACGCTGTTGGTTGATTTCAAATACATTGTACCAAGCGCGGATACAACGACAATAACATACTTTGCATTTGTGGACACTGCACCCGGAACACCGGTATTGGGCACAGAGGTCTGGAGCACCACCGTCGAGGCCATTACCCCATGGATAACAGTGGAGCCTACTGATTTGAGCCATGTCGTCAATGCAGATACAACCTATTACCTGAAAATGGCCTTCAAACACGACTCCATAAACATGGGCGAAGGGCCCTGCATTGGCGGATACGACAATATCCAACTGGTCTGGGAGAACTCCTATCCTGTATTCGAGATGGAATATGATTATGGCCCGTCACAATCCAATGTTGTTCCAACCATCGGAGTCGGAGTGCCGCCAATAAACTACAATATAGACACCAGCGGAGAATCGGCCAATGGCTGGGTATTCGTATCCTTCCCGATAACGGCAACTGGACCTGTTACGACGGTCTTCGATGACACATTCTGGGGCGGAGGCGGCGGTACTACATGGGACATAATCATGTGGTACGACCCGGCAGATGTCGGTGGAGACCACTGGAAGTCCTACAACAAACTGCAAGAGGCTGCCGGAATTACCCAGGACATGCCAAATGTCAATAACAGAATGGGCGTGTGGGTGCATCTTCTGACCAATGACAATGCATTGACCATTGGAGAAGGTCAAAACCCAGCAGGTACGACAGTTGACCTGGATATCGGCTGGAACCTGGTTGGATACCCATCCCTATCAGGGACATACAGTGCAGGAGACCTGAAGGCCGATTCAGATGATGGTGGAATGCTGATAGAGCGCTTCAACGATGCCGCAGCATACGACCTTGAATCTATGCCTGATGGAGACAACTTCCTGGCAGGAAATGCCTACTGGGTCTACGCCACTGCAGCATACGGCTGGATAGTAGCACCATAAGCCAAACAGGACAAGCCAAAATAGGGAAGGTTAAGTGCCTTCCCTCCATTTCATTTTTGATTGAACAACCATCATAAACAATATAGGAAAAAAGAATCACAGTAGCATAAACATATAGAGGGATATAAAATGAAGAAAGCCATTAGCATGATGATTACTGGTATATTATTCACAGCTCTTTTAGTGAGCGGCGTTGCCCCATTTATGACAGCGCAGCCAGAACCAGAGCAAACGACCGGGATTATGCCTATATACGAGGTTTACATGACACCCGAGCACCCCATCGGCGCCAGCGACTGGATGGGCGCAACCGAAAAGGTCTCGGGGAACGATGCCGATCAAATTACGCTCCATGTTAAGGCTGACCCCATTGCGAATTGGGCAGAGGTCAGGACCGGGTTCTGTAATAACAACACCTGTGTGGATGTTTGGGATGAATTCAACCCTTGGTATGAGATGACACATCTTGGCAACGGAGAGTTCGAATATGTCTTGCCCGGCGACCACTTAAATGAACTGGATAAATTTTATTTGGCTTCAGAAAGCGACTTGATGTACGTAACTTATCAGATATTGGTGGGAATTGATCCTAGCTGGGTTGATTATTCATATTATCCTGATTATAACGGTAATGCCCTTGACCTGCAGGACGATGAATATGTTAAATTCTACCCCACCTGGGCACCGACCCAGACAAATGCCACCAGCCAGGTTTCCAAAGCTGTGTTGTATCCTGGAGAGACCTTCTGGGTGAACGGTACGTCCAATTACTGGAACAGCACGTCCTATCCTGGTGATTACTCGAAGCTGATTCCGGTTTCACAAACCAACGTAACTGTTTCATTCAATCCCTCCCAGACCATTAAGACCGATGATAATGGAAATTATTCATTCCAGTTCACGGCCCCCCTGGCCCCCAGCACTTACATGGTGAACACCACCTTGACCAATAATACACCAAACTGGAACGGTAACCAAACTAGAAACGTGCCGTGTGTTTCCCCTGAAACTCAAATTGAGGTCCTGGACTTCGATATTGAGGTCAACGCCGTGCCCAATGCCACCTACCCGAACAAGGACATTTCCGTGAATGGAGATGTGCTTTGGGGGGATGCCAGTGCAGTTACCACAGGCTCTCCGGTCAGCATATCCATTGTCGAAACTGGCGATTCCTGGAACACGAACACTAACGCGGCCGGCCATTATGACCAGACCATCACGGTTCCGGGCATTGCCCAAGCATACACAATTCAAGTTGAGGTTGATGACACAGCCACTGGCCATGTCAATACCAATCAGACCGAGTTGACCGTGAGAACTCCATCAATGATGCTTTCAGTTGAGGCCAGTTCCTCCACAACCCTTCCAGACCAGACCTTGACAATGACCGGCCATGCAGAATACGGAAATAGCGATATCGCAGACAGCTGCGAGGTCAACATAACAATTGACGGAGAGACCGGATACTGGAACGGTACGACAGATGTAAATGGCAACTATTCCATCAACATAACCACGCCATTGACCGTCGGAAACTACACGGTGAATGCCACGGTCGAAAGCACCCTGTACGGAATAAGCGACGAGGAACAAACCGATATTCAAGTGGTGGCAGTGCCCGTGCCAGATCTCACGATAGTGGCCAGTTCGGTGACCATAACCGCCCCTGATGGAATGTTCGAGGGCGAGGAAGTCAACTTCACTGCGATGGTGAAGAATGTTGGTATAGCCAACGCGACCGATGTTCTCGTCAGCTTCCTGGTGGATGGGGTTGAAGTTGATAATGAAACAGTTGATCTTCTGATCGGCGCAAATACCACAATCACGGTAACATGGCCGGCAGTTGCAGGGAATCATACTCTTAACATATCGGCGGACCCGGAAAACACAATTACAGAGTCATTCGAGAACAACAATGTAGCCACCAAGGCCTTCGACATAGACATGGACACGGACGGCGACGGAATAGGCGACCTTACTGACCCGGATATTGATGGAGATGGCTACAACAACACCGATGATGATTTCCCGGAGGATGCGACAGAGTGGCTGGACTCGGATGAAGATGGAGAAGGTGACAACGCAGATACCGATGACGATGGCGACGGCGTGCCGGATGTCGATGACGACTTCCCGCTGGACCCCACTGAGGACACGGACACAGATGATGATGGGGTTGGTGACAATGCAGACACAGATGATGATGGCGACGGGGTGCTTGATGTCGATGATGCCTTCCCGCTGGATGATGCTGAAACAGCCGATTATGATGGGGATGGAATAGGCGACAATGCCGACCCGGATGATGATGAGGACGGCTACCTGGACGCTTCCGAGGACCCCGAGCTGTGGGACACGGACAATGACGGATTGACCAATGACATCGACAATGACGATGACAATGATGGGACACTTGACACCTCAGATACCATGCCCCTTGACACCGACAATGACGGCCTGACCAATGCCGAGGACGATGATGACGATGGGGATGGGGTTCTAGATAAGGATGAGGACCTGAACTGGAACGGCATTGTCGATGATAATGAGACCAGTCCTACAAACTCGGACACGGATGGGGATGGGGTGGATGACAAGGAGGACTATGATCCACTGGACCCCGAGGTCAGCCTGAGCTCGGACGTGAATGATGGTGATGGTGGCTTGATCATCTTTGGCATTGTAGGCATAGTTCTTATAGTCGCAGCCATCTTGGGAATGATGATGATGTCCAAGGGCAAGGGCCCGGGTAATACTGGAACAGAAGAAACCGAGCCAGAAGCCAAAGAAGATACTGCTGCAACTGAATCAGCCGAGGCCCCGGAGACACCAGTCAACAAGACCGATTAAGGTAATAATATGCAGCTGGCCACCTATCGTAGGACCTCACAGATCGCCTTCCTAGTGCTTACACTGGCCGGGATACTCTTCGGCCTCAGTGCGACCGGAATAATATATCCCTACTTCTTCTGCTACTCATGTCCCTGGGATATCGGGGCATGTCCAATCGGGATACTGGAACACTCGGTCATCGACATACAGATAGAGGGATTGTTCTGGACGGGCATGGCAATGCTGGGATTCCTTATCGGATTCATGGTCCTGATTGGCATGATATTCGGAAGAGGCTTCTGCGGCTGGGGCTGCCCGGTGGGTGCCCTGCAGGATGTGACACGAAAGACCGGCATTGGTAAGTTCCTCAACAAGAAGATAGGAGGGGAGATCGACCACCGTGTCAAGTACATCAAGTATCTGATTTTGATATCCATTCCCATCCTGTCCTACTGGGCCAAGGACCTGTTCTATACCACCTTCTGCCCGGTCGGCGGAATAACCGGGACTGTTCCCACCCTGACATTCTACTTTTCTGAATGGACGCTAGGAACCACCTTCCCTATCAAGATTACCTCCATCGTGCTTTTCGTGATACTTATCCTCCTGGTCGTTAGGGGATGGTGCAAGTATCTGTGCCCGGTCGGAGCATTCCTGGCCCCCTTGAATTACAAGGCTGGTGTGAACCTTTCAAGAAAGGAAGAGACATGTGCCAACTGTAATCTCTGCGAGCGGGCCTGCCCAATGGACGTGAAGGGCATGGGAAGGCATGAGGATGCGGAGTGCATTCTCTGCGGCAGGTGCGTGGATGTTTGCCGACACAAATCACTAAAACTGGGTTCGAGATTTGCCAAGGGAAGGATGGTTGGTTTCCTGCCCTGGATAATCGTAATCATACTGGCATCCAGTCTAATGATCTCCGGGGCCTATTACAGTGGATATGAAAGGGTGGATGCAATAAACGCCATTCCCTGTCTGGGATGCCTGGCCCTTGACCCTGTCAGCCCCGATGACTGGTTCTTTTACGATGAGGATACAAACACCCATCAGCAATTCGTGCTGGATGACCTCGAAAGCGGCCCTGTATTCCTCCACTATCGAACCATCGTGTGCGCGGCATGCGATGAGATGGAGCCTTACATCGAAGAACTTGAAGAGGACTACGGCAACCGGATAAAATTCATCCACATAAACCTGGACCTGGCACCCGAGGATGAGGTAGCCAGTTACTACGATTATGATATCCTGGGCACGCCGGATGACACCTCCGGGGTTCCGCTCTTCGCCATCGTGACACTCAACGAGACGGCAGATGGAAATGTCCCGATTTTCAAGTCGGTCTACGGCTCGTCCAGTGATGGCGGCAGGTCCAAGAAGGGCGACCTGGAGAAAGTGATTGTGAACGCTACGGCCATGTACCAGGAGGTTGCCGGCTCCATCGTGATAATCGACTCGGAGAAGATGCCGATGGTAGAGCTCTTCGTTGATATGAACTGTGTCTGGTGCCCTTCCTCGGAGGATGCACTGGTCGAGCTGGAGCATGAGGGCATCACGAACTACATCACCTACACAACCGATGTCGTCGGCGTGTCTGGCAATTATTCGACTTACAGGGAGATTGAACATCAGGGCTCGATTAACGGGTTGACAGCGAGCCAGGGCCATCCCTGGGCCGTGTTCAACGGCGGGCCAATCAACAACCTGGGTGGAGGAGGCGGGATAAAAGATGATTATCTGGTGGATCTGGCTGTGTCAGGTTATTCACCGGTAAATCTCTCCATCGACGGAACCCTAGGTGAGGAATCACAGAACCTCCAGGCCAGCATCACCCTTTCCAATCCTGATGAGGTAAGTCAATCGATTGATGTGAAGGCCATGCTGGTCGAAAAGATATCACAATTTCCCAACATCCGCGGAGACCCAATACCCAATGCCTTCATTGACATTCTGGTGAACCAGACCTATGATATCGGTTCCGGTGAAACCGAGGCAATCAATGTCACCTGGGATGGGACAGATGTGTTACCTTATTCGGATTTCAGGCTGAGCAATCTGGCCCTTGTGGTTTCGGCATGGGAGGATGGAGTTCTAATAAACTCGAAGACCATCGATGCCGGAATCGAGGAGGCCCTGCTCTGGGAAGTGGATGATGACCATCTGTCAGTCCGGCCCAACACCACCGCCTATGTCGAACTCACCTTGTGGAATTATCTGGATTCTGAATTGACAGTAAACCTCTCGGCCATCGTGCCAAATGCCAATTGGGTCGTCAACCTTTCGGCGGACAATGCAACAATTCCGGCACTGGGCTCCCATACCATAACCGCAGATATAACCAACTCGGATACCGCACTGGGCGATTTGGCAGAGATCAGGATCAGGGCCAGGGGTGTCATCGACTCGACGGTTGACATAAGCCGGAAGATTGAAATCGTCGTGAAAGACGACATACTGCCGCCTACAATAGCATCTTCGGATTACGAGCCCCGTGAGCCGCTGGCCACCGACCAGATTAACATGTCCGCCATGATTGGCGATCTGTCGCCGCTCAAATCCGTCAAGCTACTTTACTACTCCTGCACCGACGAGGTCTGCTCCCCAACTTTCGAACTGAACATGACCACCCAGGATGGGAACACCTACACGGCCAGTGCCTTCCCTGTCGAGGTCGAGCACAACATATTCCACTACAAGATCATAGCTACTGACGAGGCCGACAATGTTCAGGAATCGGAATGGTACGATGTGGAGCTGGAGCCAGTCCTTCCGCCGGAGCATCATCAGGGCGGTGATACAGGCACTTTCAACACCTTCGGAATCGCCGGCCTTCTGATATTCGCCATGGTGGCCATCGGCCTCAATATTGCCAGGATAAAGCAGAACCCAAAGAAAAAAATTGAGAAAAAGGAAGATGAAGAAGAAATTTCCAAAGAGCCAGATGTGGAATCTTTGGAAGAAGTTGCCCCAAACACAAAGCAATGAGTTCTGTGAGTTATTCTCCAACTCATTAAGCACCTCAACTGGCCAGCGTGGGTCCCAGTGTCAGATAGCATGGGTCTCAGCATTATACATTATGGTGGGGGATGGTAGGAGGGCATGGATAGCACCAATGGCGGAGGTTTCAACGCACTAACCCCCAACTCCATAAACTCCCATCAGATAAAGAATAAAGCCGCCATCACCAGTATCCCGCCGAAGCAGATCATCATTATACCAGAGAATTTTTGAATCCGGAGAAGCCTCGTCATCTGTTTCTCCTTGTCGGCCAGTGTTGTACTGAAGGACGCAATAAGTACGGATGGAAGGGCAGTCCCAAGGCCGAATATGAAGAAGGCCAGACCGCCTAACACCGCCCCAACAATCGGGCTGGTCGCCAACTCTGCCGTGAATATTCCGACAAAGATGGTCTCGATGGCCAGCACGGTCTCGCCGATGCAGGCGATGCTGACAAGGCCCCCCCACAAAAAAAGGCCTGTCCTGGTCTTCGGGGTAACCATGTCGAACCTGGCCAGCAATGGATGGAGCATGCCATTATCGCATGCTCCGTTTTCATCACCTCTGGGTTCATCCGGCTCTTCCAGACGCTCGGAAATTGTTGCAAAAATGAAGGTGCCGTAGACTATCATCAAGCACCCGACTATGCCGTAGCCAGCCGCCCAGATCGTCGAGCCGACCGCGAATTCCTCCACTCCTTCGCGGATGATATAGCCTCCGGCGCCGATGGCCGCCCCCAGCAAGGTCAGCAATAACACTCTGGGCGCGTTGAACCACAGTGCTATTTTTAGTCCTTTTTTCCAAGTTCCGCGCTCCTCGACCAGTGTCGGCATAATGGATGGTATGCAGAGTGCCAGGCATGAGCTGGCTCCCCTTCTTATCCCCCATAAAAAGCCGATTGACAGGGCGCCGAGTATCGTTAACATTAAATCTCCTTAGGCATCAGGGGTATAATTGTATTTTCCCTGCAATTATACATTAATCTTTGTGCCGCTCACCAAAACATGGAAGGGATTAATGAGTAAACTACCAGGCCATTTGTAATTGCGCATTGTCCCTGCATTTGTACGCGATTACAAGAGCAAACATGAATATAGGCATATTTCAAACCAAATGTTTGATCCAATCTCAGACCTAAAGGACTGAGCGTTCTCTGCCATTTTGCAGTAAGGGAAAAATATATGATTGTATATTGTTTTTCATTTGAATGGGAGAGGTACTTGGTTGTCAGCTGAAGAAAGTTCTATTATCGGGACATTATCATTGCCCGAAGCTCACAAAGAGCAATTTCTCTGGCACGTCATCATTTGGTTGGAAATCCTTCTCATAATCATGGTGGTTATATCCTCTGGCTTGAATGAATGGGCTGATATTCAATCAAAGGTCTTCAACATCGCCTTTGTGGGTGTTCTCATAATCTCTTTTATAATTGGTCTGGGGCTTTTTATGGCCTACAAACCGAAGGTCGAAAAACAAGGGATCCTTATATTCCTCCTATTTCTTACTGGCTGTCAGATCATATCCAGTGGAACAATGCTCTACCAGCTTGGGAGATCCGAGACCGTGGAATTCATCATCATTATATTGACTGGCCTAGCGATCGCCGCCCTGGGATTGGGATTGATGATGCTCAAGCTCAAGCACACAAGCAGAATGACTGGCTTCTATTCATTGTGGTTGTTCGGCATACTGCTGATCCTTTTTATGCCCCTTCACGAACTCGAAATGCTGGAATACAGTAGCAGGGATAACTTGATGGGCTATCTTGGCCTGATAATCACAATCATTGGATCGCTATCCTTTTCCATCGAATATAGACAAAGCAAGAATTTTGAAGCTTGGGTCATCTCGGGGGATGCGAAGTACATTGCTGGGAAATACGACAAGGCAGTGGAATATTACGAAAAGGCCCTGGCCATTGATGGGGAGAATGCCCTCATATTGTCCAGCAAAGGTTCGGCACTTCTGAGATTGAGCATGTGGTCCAGAGCATTGGAATGCTTCGATAGGGCTCTGGAATTTGAGCCCGAACAGGCCCTGGCTATCGGGGGAAAGGGTCTCGCATTAAGCTATTTGAAACGATATTCAGAGGCTCTTACATATCATGATCTGTCCATCAAGGTGGGCCGGGAAGCGGTCGGGTGGAACAATAAGGGCAATACCCTCTTCCGCATGAATGCGCCGAATGATGAGATAATGACATGTTATGAAAACGCCATTATAGCAGAGCCAGATTATTCAAATGCATGGTTTAACAAGGGTAAGTCCGAATTGAATCAGGGTTGGTATGAGAAGGCAGCGGATTCCTTCGCAAGGGTCGTGGAACTGAGGCCTGATTTCTCGGCTGCCTGGTTCCAGAGAGGTAAATCCCTTTCATTATCCGGATCAAAGGAGGAGGCCCTGTTCTGTCATGACATGGCCATACAACTCAATCCCGCAAACACCGAGGCCTGGATGGAAAGAAAGATCATACTTGTATCCTCGGTAAAGAAGAAGATGAGACCGATACCGGTCATCACCATCACGGATGGCATGCCCATCTTTGGACCGGATGGCCAAAAGAGGAAGATGATACCGGCCACACTTCCTGAAAAGGTGGATAGAGGAGTGTCTGGAGATGATACGGGACGTCAGAAGGCGATCGTCTTGGCGAGCCGAGGTAATTATGATGGGGCGATCAATATGCTCCAGAAACAAATAGCCAAAGAGCCGGAAGATACTGTTAATTACATCACCCAAGGAATGATGATGACGCGAATGGAGAGACTGGATGAGGCTTTGGAATCATTTGAAAAGGCAATTCAGATACAGCCAGACTGGGTCGGACCCTGGTTCTGCAAGGGAATGGTACTGGCGGCAATGAACAGGTATGACGAGGCCGTCGTGGCACTGGACAAGGCCATCTCCCTAAGGTACAACTACACAGATGCCTGGTCTGTGAAAGGATTGATATATGGGATCCTTCGCAGATATCAAGAGGCGATTGAATGCTTTGACAAAGTTACCGAGTTACACCCGGATGATGAAGAGGCCTGGCGGTCAAAGGGAATTGCACTGAACAAGCTGGGTCGATATGAGGAGGCCATCCAGTGCTTTGAGAATATAGTGCTCCTCAAGCCGGGCATAGACGGTATATACACATTCCTGGATGAAGAAAAGGATAAGCTCCAGGATGCCAGGGACATGTTCAAGGTTGGAGTCGAATTGGCAAAGTTAAGAGAATATGATTCTGCAATAGAATTCCTGGAGAAGGCCGTGAAACTCAGACCAAACTATATGGAAGCCCTGTATATTTTCGGTGTCGTGTACGGTGTTATAGGAGATTATGAAAATGCTATGCGTTATTTCGAGAGGGTGCTGGAAATAAAGCCGGAACATATTGAAGCTCTCTATGCAAAGGGAAATATCCTGCTCAAGGAGGGGAAGAATTCCGAAGCCCTTGAATTCTTCAAGAACGTGCTGGACCTGAAAGAAAGCCATGTGGATGCCTGGTGTGATAAAGGCCAGGCATTCGTTGGACTGGGTGAATATGATAGCGCGGTGGAGTGTTTTGATAATGCCCTGAGGCAGTCTGGAGATCATCAGAGAAGCATATCTTCAAGGGAGAGCTGTGTCAAACTAATGAATTTGATGGAAGAGAGTGGGGAAAAAGAAGAGGATATGGTCTTACCGTAACTCCGATCTAGACTCAATATCATCAACCTATTGCCCAGATGAGGGATAAAATGGCTTATGGATTATTCAATGATCAAAGAATTTCCACTGTGCCTTCGTCCGCGTCTATTCTCAGTCTGTCGCCGGTCTTTATCTTATCGATGTCTATGCCGTCAACACATGTGACATCGGCCAGTATAACACCTGTAGCCACTATTGTCTCGGTCTCCTTGTTGATGATGGCCGCCGGGCCGACACCGTATTTCTCAAGCCCGTAAATGACATAGGAGCCCACCGTCGAGCCCTTGCCGCACGGGAATATCAGCACCTTGCCGGTTACCGACTGGCCTTCTAATTCATGGCCTTTCTCGATAACTATTCCGGTCTTGGGATCGATGCCGCCGTAAAATCCGATAGGCTCTCTGGATACTATGGCCTCGGCCTCCACCTTTCCGGGGTTTATCATCCTGCCTTCCATCTTCATGCCGACAACCTCCTAATTAATTCATCCACATCTTGGAATACAACATTCTGCTGGCAGAATCCAGGCAGGTAATTTCCGGCCTTACCGGAGTTAACGCCGGTCGTTTTGTAGCCCATTTCCTCGATCGGGGAAACGACCATGCAGGTATCGGCCACGACCTTGCCGCCGGCTTTTTCGATAATCTCGACGAAGCCCATCTTCTGGGCCGCGACCTTCATCACCCTGGAGGTGCATATCCAGATGGGGCTTTTCAGAGCCTTGCCGTCCAGCTTTTCCGCCAGGCTGGCAATCTCGCGCAGGGAGGCGTGTGGACAGCCCAGTATCACGATGTCGGGTATCGAGCCGGTGTTCAGCTTTTCGTAGGTGGCGGCCAGCTCCTTCTTGCCGACCTCTATGGGCTCGAGACCGGACACATCCATGAGATATGCTTCGGGTGTCAGACCCTCGGCATGATAAAGAGCCACGGCCCCGGATGCGGCCATCGCGGCACCCAGCGCCTTCAGCTGGTCGGTGTTGGAATCTTTCGGAAGGCCGATAAAATAAGGAATTTTATTCTTCACTTGCTTGCCAACATGATAGCCCAGGGCTCCGAAGTCAGAATTGAAATTGAGGTCTGTATCTACTTTCACGACGACGTCCGGCTTCCGATTTTCATCTTGATGAAGCCCATAGTTGGGAGTCACCCCGCAAATAGCTGCGGCCAGTGCCGAAGGACCTCCTTCCCTGTTGGTCCTGGCCCCGATAACCGAGTTGGAGAATGACACGGCCGAAGATTCTGACCAGGCTATGTGCTCCCCGAACCTCGGGAGGTTGCCGGCCAGGTAAGGCGTGCATGTCGCGGTCACAACTACACCCATCTTCCTGAAGGCCTCCATGATTCTTATCTGGTGGCTGGCAAAGTCCTCTGGAAAACCATATTCCTTCCAGTCCTCCATGTCCATCCCGGCCGGATTCAGGTAGGTGAGGGTTTTCACCCTGGCCCCCTTGGCCGCGAAGTCCTCCAGGAACTCCATTCCAGGGTCGCCGATTGATTTGTAAGATACCCCGGCAACCTGAACGCTGCCGACCGGTATCATCTTCCCGGCCCCGTAAATGTCTCCCAGGCGGACGAGCAATCGAAAGAGCCGCTCAACGACCTCTCCCTGCTCACCAGCCAGCATGCCCTCCTGCTCTGGTGTTAAATCGATTTTATCAACTCCCTGCAATTCGCTATCAAAATGTCAATCTCATCCTTTGTCGCGTTGTCAACATGGACACCGCCCAGGGCAACCACCTTTGTCTGGTATTTTTCGCAGGCTTCAACAGCGATGGGCTCCAGGACAACATGGTCATAATGGCCTTCCAGTTTCATGGTCCGGCATTCTTCCCCCGGTATCTTGAGCACCACGGAGCCGATGTGGGATTTTTCCCCGCCGCCGAGAATGTAGACGAGCTGGTTTCCCACCTCCTCGCGCTTGAGCCAGACCCGGTACTTGCCATCACCCGCGGTAATCATCGATGTTCACATCCTTGTATTTGACCTTCTCGTACTTGGCAGGGTCGATTCCCGCCGGAATGGTGGCATCCAGGCCCACCCTGGTAATCATGGTTTTCTTTCCCGAATGGTCGCCCGAAGGGTCGAGGGAAGAACCTGGCTGGTCGGGCATTATCATGGCATCCTTGTCGGCCTGGAACCTGGTGGCCAGCGCCCATTCCAGGGCGATTGGGTCGTAGATATCTACGTCATCCTCTACCACGATAACATGCTTCATGCTCTTGTGGCCAAGGAAAGCCGCTTCAATTGCTTTCTTGCCATCATCCGGCCCCTTTTTGACTATCTGGACGATGCCGTGAAGCCACGAGCCGCCGCCCATCGTAACCACGACATTCTTGCACTCGCAGACCTTGCTTACCTCATCATAGATGGTCGGCTCCTTCGGCATGCCCATCAGAAGCTTGTGCTCCTTTCTACCGGCTAGCAAGGCCTGGTACATGGCATCCTTGCGGTGCGTGATGCAATCGACAATGAAAATTGGCTCCTGTCTTTCAAAATCGCGAGTCTCGGTAAGGTCAACGAAAGGTCCTTCCTTGTCAACATCCCTTGTCAGCCTGCCTTCAAGCACAATCTCGCTCCCGGCCGGAACCTCCAGGTCCTTAGTAACGCACTTGACCAGGTCGGTCTTTCCCAGGGCATTGGCAATAGCCAATTCGTCATTTCCCGGGGCGGGGCCAAGGGATGCGGCCACCATCACCGGAACAGAGTTGCCGATGCAGACCGCCATCTCCAGATTCCCTTCGATCTTATCGTAAGTGGTCCGGGTCTGGCGCTTGGGGATCAACCTGGCCATGAATTTGTTTCCTCCGCTGAACATGAGACGGTGGTATGACATGTTGCGGCCGGTTTCCGGGTCCTTGATAATCGAGCAGGTGGCCGTGGCATATTTGCCTCCATCACCCTCCAGGTGCATGAGAAAAGGAACTCTGGACAGGTCCGGGTTATGTACAACAACTTCCTGGCATGGAGCATTGGCCTTATCGACCATGGCCGGCTCCACCGGGTCCCTCAAGGCCCCGACAAGTTTCAAAAGCAATCCTTCTTTTGTCGTGCCCAGGCCGTCGGCGATTATGTCTCTGGAGGAAGTTATACCTCCGAAGACCGGGTAATCGCTGTCCTTGACATTATCGAAGATAACTGGCTGCTCGCCCAGGGTGTTCATCACGTTGGCTATCTCGTACTCGGTGCTGACCTCTTTTGTTATTCTGATAAGTTTGCCGTCCTGTTCAAGTTGGCCCAGAAAATCACGTAGATTCACATATATCACTCCCGTTATGGTAGGATAAGTAAAAAAATCTATTTATATTTATACTATTGGATTGGGAGGTCGGCAGATGTCGAATAAACTACCAGGCCATTATTTACCTGGCGTTTTTTAAATGCGCATTTACCCTTTGGTTTCCACGCATTTATTTTATCAAACACATATCTGGATTTTATGTCTGCTTAGTGTTTGATTTTGTAGTTGCGTATTACTCAGTGTATGTACGCGACTACAAAAGTTAGGACACATTGCTTTGATATTGCCATGTCCTAACTTCTGATTCTGTCCTGGAAGTTTATATTCCAGCAGCCATATGTCCCAACTCGCAGAGGTTCAAGCTCTGCGTTCATTTGCTAAGAGTTGATGGACATACGGCGGTATCCTTGGCTCCGAGCAGGTGAGCAGGGAGATGGGTGCGAGCCAGCGCAGGAGCCGGGTGGGGGGGACCCCACAGAATGGGGTGGGAGCGATACACATTTGTGCTTTCACCTAACACTCACGCTCATGAAAACTCTTTCCGTTTTTCATTGAGCTCCTTTCTCAGCCTTTTGGCTTTCTCCGGACTGTATATGCAGTTCTCAATGCATATTTCGATGAGCTCACGATATTTTGTAGGAGAGACGGATTCCTCGGTCTCATTCATCAGCTTGAGTTGCTGTTTAAGGACAAAACCACCAATGGGACCGGCCTCATCTACCAGTTTTCTTTTCATGTAGGATATGAAGTTCAAGCTATTCTCATCACTCATCATCATTCAAATAAGAGAAGTTTTATTAATAATTATTCTTAATACTATAAAGCCTACAACTCACTTCCTTCCACGAACAACCAGCCGTCTTGCATTCTGGTCATATGGCACGCCTTCGAAATTGCCAAATACCTTAACATCTCTGAATCCGCAATCTTCAAGAAGCGATTTTAGCTCTATGGCCGAGTAGAGCCTGTGCGAAACCATGTATTCCTGCCTTTCACCGCTTTTAGAGATACGTATCCAGCGGTTGTCGAGCCAGCTCCAGTCCTTTGTGATTTTCCGCTCCTGCAAAAGCAAGGTTCCGTTCTGTTCCTCCCGCCAGTCCCTTTCCTGGTAGATGCGGGCGATCACTTCCTTACCGCCCATGTCCATCAAGAAAACTCCGCCAGACTTCAAGGAATTATATACATTCATCACGACCTGTTTATCTTCCTCTGGGTCTTCGAAATATCCGAATGAAGTGAAAAGATTAATTGCCGCGTCGAAGGTATCTGGCCTGATGAAGGTCCTCATGTCACCTTCGAGAAGTTCGAGATCCAGGTTATCATCGGCGGCCTTCTGCCGGGCAATATCCAGATATGTTTTTGTCCTGTCCACACCAGTAACTTTGTATCCGATTCGTGCCATTTCCAAAGAATGTCTTCCGACACCACAGCAAAGGTCTAGGATGTGAGAGTCTGGCTCAATCCCTAGCATTGCAATTATATCTGCGACTTCTTTCGGAGTCTCTTCCCTTCTGGCTTCGCTGAACATAGTATCGGCAAATGTATTCCAGAATTCAGTATCTTCATGCCAAAGTTTGCCATTTTCTTGCATATCATCACACCAGTCAAATCTCCAAACAATATATTAAATCTATCTCGGAATCTGAAAGAAGATTCCCAACTTCAGATATTTGCTCAAACCCATTTTTCTCAAAAACCCGCTTTGCCGCATCATGCTGGCTGCCGACAAATGCAAATATTCTTCTCGGTTTTATTTTGTTTGCGCGAAAAGTGTCTTTGACCGATTGAATTCCGTGTTCAATCAACAGCGAGCCAGTGCCTTTATTTCGATAGTCCTCCAAAACATGAAATTCCTCGAACTCGACAACACCGCAGTTCGGGTCTTCCTTGATGTGCCATTGCAGAGTTCCGACAATCCTGTTGCCGTCCTTGGCCAGTATTGTTGAATTGTTAGAAAGGTAGCAGTCGATCCTGTTTTCGAGGATCTCTGGATTTGAATAATGTTTGAAGAAGGCCAGTAGTTGGGGTTTGTCGGATTTGGTTGCTGTGGTCATCTCTATTATCATATTATGGCTCACCTCAAGTCACTCAATCTATTATAAATCCCTAGAAAACTCAATCGTTCTTTCTGTGAATCCAAACTTTTTAAAAAATGCAACAGCAATGG
>JAGLSY010000040.1 GCA_023135545.1 Thermoplasmata archaeon
GGCATTCATTATGATTCGGATTTTCTTCAGCATTGTCTGGATTATCTCGATAAGGCCGGACACCACCAGACATCAATGCATGTGGATGTTGAACGCAGAAGCCCGACAGAGATCGATTTCCTCAACGGAAAGATAGTGGAATATGGCAAGGCAAAGGGAATTCCGACCCCGTACAACTCGGCTATCGTTTCTTTGATCAGAGGAATCGAGTTGCCGGAATACAGGGAATAGGTGGGATCCCATTGCATTATGTAATAATTGGAAATGGTGGCGCTGGAGTGAGTGCACTTCAGGCCATAAGAAAATATGACACCGAATCTGAAATCACAATCATTTCAAGGGAAAGGTTTCCAGCCTACTCTCCTTGCTCCCTCCCAAACTTGCTGGCCAACGAGTTGGATGATGATAAGATAATGAGGTTCGAACCTGATTTTTATACTCAGCAAAAGGCCAGTTTCATAAAAAATGTTGAGGCCGTGGAGATACTTCCGGAAACCAAGGAGATACTGTTGGCCGATGGCAACAAGCTCAAATGGGACAGGCTGCTGGTCGCTGCCGGAGCCTCACCCATCGTCCCGAGAGGCATAGAGGGTCTGGACCTGGAAGGTGTTCACATAATGGGAACATTGGACTCCACCATGGGTATAAGAGAACATTGTGAAAGGGGTGTTGAGAATGCTGTAGTTGTGGGTGGAGGATTCATAGGGATCGAAACGGCCGTCATGTTGAGAAAAAGAGGTATTGACGTTGTGGTCGTCGAGATGCTGCCCAGGATATTATCCAGAATGCTGGACCCGGATGTCTCGGAGCATGTGGAGGCCATGCTGGAAAATAAGGGAATGGTTCTCAGGACCGGCTCGATGTTCAAAGGAGCCTTTGGCTCGGGAACATCTGTCGAGCAGGTGAAGATAGATGATGAGATGGTGGATTGCGATATGCTGGTTATCGCCATAGGAGTGTCACCCAATACTCGTATAACCAAAAATAGCGGCATAGGAACAGACGGTGGAATACTGGTCGATACATCCATGAGGACCAATATCGAGGACATCTACGCGGCCGGAGATATCGCAGTCGTGAAGGAGCAGATCGGCGGACTGGCGGGCTCGTACATGACCTGGCCCAATGCCATAGAGCAGGGGAGGATAGCAGGCCTCAACATGGCTGGCCAAGAGGCCGTTTACAACGGGGCGGAACTTATCAATGTCCTTGACATTTTCGATATGCCTGTCGTCACCATGGGATACACATCCAGCATGGCGGGAGACTGCGAAAACATCACCTGGTCATCTGGTCGGGAGCTTAAAAAGATCCTGCTGAAGGATGATAAGATAATCGGCCTCCAGTTCGTGAACTCCATCAGGAACGCCGGAACCCTCTACGCTTTGATGAAGGAAGGGTCCTTTGTCGGAAATATCGGGGAAAGGCTGGTGGATGACAACCTGGTGATTTCCCTGGACACATTGCCGGATTTCCAGAAGAACACCAGGGGATGAGGGGGCGTCCAGATGGCCATTGATAATCATGAAGTTATCAAGAAGATAATCTGCGCTAATTTTGATGATTCCTCTGAATCATATGACAGATTTGAAGCGAGATACGGCCTGTTCCGATATCTGGCAAGGGAGCTTTCGAGTATCTGCAATGTCTCGAAAGGAATGAGTATCTGCGACATTGGCTGCGGCTCCGGGGCCTCGACCACGGCACTGGGTGAACTGGTCGGTGAGCATGGCAAGGTTGTGGGAGTGGACTTCTCAAGGGAGATGCTCAAGGCAGCCGAGGAAAATGCCAGAGGCGGGGGGAACATCGAATACTTGCTCGGGGACGCCTGCGACCTAGAAGGCAAGGTTGAGGAGGAGGCATTTGATTCCGTCCTTTACAATGCCAGCATATTCCTGATTCCTGACACAAAGGCCGCTTTGACCACCGCCCACGGCCTGCTTGAGAAAGAGGGGATTGTCGGTATGAACTACCAGAATGGGGTTTTCAAGGACAGGGAAGCGGCAGGGGAAATGACTTGGGATGACATATTCACGGAAGCGAAGAAGGCAGGAATCGAATACGCTCCTTACGGCAGGAGCTTGATGAACCCTGGCCAGCTTCCGGAAATAATGGATGATATCGGATTCAAAGATCTCCGCTCAGGAATAATGGTAAGGGAAATGCAGTTGGAGGAGATGAAGGAGTTCTATTCCATCCCGGCCCAATCTGCCGGCCTCTATCCGAAAACACCGTATGAAGAAAGGCTGGAGCTACTTGATTCATTGATATCCGACCTGCGGAAAGATGGTGTTACAACTGTTTATCAGGTGTGGGGATGGATATCTGGGTTGAAATAATAGTCGCGCACGTAAAGTTTTGCACTAATCAACAATTTCTACAACCAGCTCTTTCTTGGAATTGATACTCCAATTAGCAATTGTGCCTTCATGTAATTCTGCAAATTTAGCTAATTTGGAAGGGATTGTCATTGTAAGACTCTTACCGACTTTTCTGATCTTTACAGATAGTTCTTTGTTTTCGATGGCTTTGGCTATAACCATGGCTCTTTCAGCATCCAGTGGGTGAAGGATCTCTTCTCCGCATTTAAGACATTTCCATGCTCTGACTGGTATGCCTTTCCACTTTGTTTTAATTTTCTCAGTTTCCCCGCCACAGGGACAACCTACTTTCATTTTGTCTAATTTGTCGATTTCTTTTACCATTTATTCACCTCCGCTTCAGTTGTTGGAGTTTCTTCTTTGATGCTGTAAATTTTCCTACATGGGTAAGCACCATATGTTCACCAGTGTCAACGACCACTACTTTAATGATTTCATTTCCTCTTTGAACACACCGTTCAAATGTGTTTTGCTTCCGTTTGCTTCTTGAACAATCGAATCCTTCTTCAAGGATTTCGACCACATCATTGAGGTAGATGTCATTATCGTACATTTCGTCCTGTGCAGATCTCGTTGGCATCACTGGTTTCTTTTGCCATGTTGGGAGCAATATACGTCACCGATATACATCAGGGATATACATCTATTTATAATTTTCGTCATTTTGAACTGACCCCCTCATCGTAGTACTGAGTTAAGCAACATTAGAATGGGAGCACACAACCCTGGCCAGTAGTGTTCACCCTAAGTAAATGGTCAGCCCATCTAGGCTATCTCCAGAAACTTCTCTGCCATGGCCTTTCTGCGCTTCTCCAATTCCTCGGTCTCTTCCAAATATTGTACTGCTTCGACAGAACAATATTTGACACATTTCGGGTCCCCGTCACAGAGGTCGCATTTGATTATCTCCCCGTCAATGGCCGTTATCGCATTATAAGGACAAATGACCGCGCACAGCCTGCAGCCAATGCATCTGTCCTCGTCGCGTACGATGACGCCATCCTTGATGGAATAGGCATTCTGGTGGCAGTATTTCAGGCAGACCGGGTCCTCGCACTGGAAGCACACGATGGGGAACTCATACTTCAGGAACTCGTCCCTGACAATATTGATAGCCCCCTTCTTGGGATTGCATTCACCGAACTTGGTAAGTGAACAGGCTGTGGAGCATTCCCTGCATCCGGTGCATTTTTCAGGATAGACGTAAAGGAACTTCACTGCAATCCCTCCAGTTCTGCTTTTCTGGCTTCAGAGACCTGGCCCGATTCGCTCCAGCCCCTGAGCGCGTAATACCTGGAAAGCATCCCATCGAATTCCGCCCTGTCTATATGATGGCCCTTGGCCATCTTCAGCGGCATGGGGTCGTCGAAGTATCTTTTCGGAAGGGTGTCGTCCTTCCTGGTCACACCCAGCTTGGTGTTGATCATCCGCTCGGTGTCTATCACCCTCTTTCCAACCTCTTCTATCTCCTTTTCGGTGAGCTCCCACCCAGATGTGCAGTGGATGAGCCTCTTCATCCATGTATAATCCACGAAGTGGGGGCTGTTGAAGCCGTGGCATATGAACTTGCATATTCCGATGCAGTCAACGGCAGCGAAGATATTGTCCGAGAAATACACGCTCTTCTCTTTCCCTTCATAGGAGGTGGGATCGTTGTTGATCCCTTTGCCATATATTTTTTCCTTGGCCTCTATTGGAAGGTTGAGGAAGATCTCAAGCGTGGGTCTGCTTCGTAGATGGTCCGCCCCCCGTGATGAGGTGGCTATACCCAATCCAAACGCCTTGATATAGCGAACATCGTGTGGGTCGCTCTGGGGTAATCCCTTCACCGCGATGAGATAATCTTCAGATTCCTTCCCGAACCGTTCGACATTCCTCGTGCTTTCTGCTAGAATATCACCGAATCCTTCCCTTCGTGAGATCTTGTGGAGCAGACTCTTTGCCAGCTCGAAATCCCCGAACCCTATATCCTCTCCGGTCATGTCCTTGCCGATGATGCCTTTTTCATACAACTCAAATACCCAGGCCAGTATCGTGCCAGAAGATGAAATGTCCAGACCAAGCTCATTGCAGATATTGTTCAATTCTATGACGTGGGCCGTGTCCTCGATGCCTAGATTCGCACCCAGGAGGCCGAGCGCGGTATACTCCGGCCCCTCGCCGCCCAGTTTGTTCCTGTGACGGCAGTGCACGATGCAGGAAGAGCAGCCGACCATCTTGTCCACATAGGTTTCCACAACATCCGCATTCAGTGTGTCGGACCAGGCATTGAGCTGGCTGTTCTTGGTTCTGATGGCCCCTAATGCATTGCTCACTTCGTATAGAA
>JAGLSY010000041.1 GCA_023135545.1 Thermoplasmata archaeon
GCGGGCTGTGGAAATATGTTTTCCATCTTAAAACTTTTCTTTTTCCCCGGAGGCCACCCACAGATTATCAGCGATGAATAGCGGAAGTATTCAAAGAGTAGACCGCCGTATGCCCATCAGTAAAGGGCAATTGGCTGCGGCGATCATACCGCCGCACGATTGGGCGTATGGCTTATGGAGTGGAAACTTCCAGGCTCGACATTTAATGTAAATCCTTTTGGGCCAGGTAGTTTATATGTTCTTTGAGGATGCACCTGTCCATTATGACCTTCAAGCCCGCCCCTTTGGCTTTATCGGAGGCCTGGTTGTTGACGATACCCTCCTGCATCCAGATGACCTTCGCTCCTTTAGCTATTGCCTCATCAACTATGCCCATCACGGCATCTGGCTTTCTGAATATGTCGACGACCTCCACTTCTCCAGGAATATCGAGAATCGAAGGATAGGATGTCTGGCCAAGAATTTTATCGCAGTTAGGGTTTACCGGCACCACCTCGAATCCCTTATCCAGAAGATATCTTGCCACCCTGTTGCTGTCCCTATCCTCTTTGGGCGACAACCCCACAATGGCAATTTTCCTATATCCCTTAAGCACCTCGACAATCTCACCCTCGCTTGGCTGGGACAGGGAAATCTCACATACCATATCTCCATTTTGCATCATATCACCATCTTTCAATCCACATTGCCCCTAAGAAGAACCTCTCCCACATAGGAGCTGGCGGCCATGACCATTTCGTTGAAAACGTCCCTTTCAAAGGGCCTGATAGAAGCCACCTCCTCTTTATAAGAACCGGGCCCCACGAACTGCTGGAGCACGTACTTCTTCGCTCCCTCAATAAACTTCGCTATGTTGACAACATCCTCTGTTTCCACCAGGGTCGGGACGACCGTAGTTCTGAATTCGTAGCCTATGCCCGAACCCATTAGTACAGAAATGCTCTTTTTCACATCGTCCAAGTTCACCTTTACCCCAGCGGCAGCGTGATATCTTTCATTCAGGGATGCCTTGATGTCCATTGCGACATAATTAACCAGCCCGTCATCTATCAAGCTTTGGAGAAGGTCGGGATCAGAGCCATTGGTGTCCAGTTTGATATCGAAACCCATGTCCTTGATATCTCTGAGAAAAGACGCTAGCCCCGTGTAAAGGGAAGGCTCGCCGCCGGTTAGACAAATCCCGTCAATGAAATCCCTGTGCTCTTCAAGATATTTTTTGATTTTTTCATGGCCCACATCCTCGAATTCATCAGGTTTTTCAAAGAGAGGCCAGTTATGACAGTAAGGACATCTAAAATTGCAGTTTGGAACATATAATGTGGTGACAATTTTCCCATCCCAGTCGAGGAAGGAGGTCTCTATCATCTTCTTTATTGTCAAGCCCATGTGATATCTCCATGAAATCCAGATTATATCTTGGAAGCATTTCATTATCATGGCCATTTGATAAGTATCTTTCGCCATAATGGACATGCCAGTTCAGTTACGATAGTTAATAATTCATGGGTTCGTTATATTAACAATGAAAGATATAGCGTATTAACACGGACTCGATTTATAGAAAATTTTATATAACCCTAACCCAAAGGTTTTTATACCCCACCAATCTATTAACATGTTCTAAGTGGGCTTTCAACAACCGGAGCGACGTTAACATGGCAGTTATGACCAAGACAAAGGAAAGCGAATTTGTCACTTTGACAGTGGACGACCTTACAAGTGCAATCAGGAACAGCATCGACAGGAGAGGAATGCCGGATGAGGAGGCACGCCACATGGCCCAGCACGTGATGAACTTTTTCGGGTACAGCGAACGAATCATAGATAATATACTGGAGCCGGAGGATAGAGATGCATTCTACATGCTGGAAGATTCTGGCCTTCTCACCACCGAGAGGGAGGAAACCACCCTTTACGACGGGCGGGAGTGGAGAATTCATTACTGGCTCTTCAGGAAAGATAAGATATTGCACCTGGTAAAGCATGCCGCGGAGAACGAGACCATGCCGGAAGAAGATATTTCTTCTGTTTACGATGACATACCTGCCGACATCTGGCAGATAACCGAGGAAGAAGAGGAATAGATAGTTACAATCCTCCGAGATAGACAATTTTAGGAAAACAATCAGTGTGAACTAGACGAGGTATGCGTGTAAGGAATACCACTGCTTGTAGATTGCTTTTACCCGCCTTCCAGTCCCCCACCACACTGCCTTATTACTGGGGCCCATGCTGGCACATCACTGATATCCCACGCAAGTTGTTAGAAAAGGTTATTGGAACTTGGTAGCGTAGAACACCGCCGTATGCTAATCATTTAATATTTGACTGGCCGCAGAGAATTAACTCTGCGTGTTTTAGCATATGGCCTGTGGAATGCTCTCTTCCGTGCCAGCGGGCACGTTTGAGAGTACTTTCACTCACCCTGATGTTTCCTTTATATAAGGCCGAGGCATAATCGATATTGTCGCTGGAATTCCGTTGCCGGCGGCAGAACAAACAAACGGAGGTTGAGAATAGAGAATCTTGATTTGGCGTTGCCAAATCAATATAATTTTGAATCAGCCCTCCCCAAAACGGATATGAAACAAGGAGGTAAACAAAATGACCGAATCAAAACTGATTGGCTATATCAGGAAGAGCAACAGCGGCTGTGCATTGAAGTTCAGCATCGATGCCGAGGCCTTCTCCGAAGCCGAGAAATTCTCAACCAAGGACGGTAGGGAATTTGTCCAGCTGGTAGCCAACATACCAAGAGTCGAGGATATAATATCTGGCGACAGGGAAGTTACAAGTCTCTGTCAATTGCTGAATGATTGAGCAACAGCACGACATCCAGCCGAGTAAATGGCCTGACAAGCCGCCCTTTCCAAGTAATTGGAGGAGATTTAAGCCGTGAGTGTTTTGGGTTAAGCTTCTCCAATTTTATTTATTTAAAAATCGATCCCACTAATTTTCTGCAATGCCTCGGTATCCAAAAAACCATTATGAGAAAATTATGCCCCACATCTCTGGCTTCCAATATTTTTTTATCGTTGACCGCCATGTCATGACACATGGAAGTAATTCCCGCAATAAGCATCGCAGAGGGGCGATTGGTAGAGGCCAGTGATGACACATACCGCCTCATCAGAGAGGAGCATGGCGAGATCGCAAGCCCCAGGGAACTTCTTCTGGAGCTCAAGAAAGAATACGGCATTGTTTACGTGCTGGACATTGACGGCATGGAGAGGAATGAGCCCAACCTCAAGTTCATACAGCAATCATCACCCCTTATACCTATGTGGGTAGATGCCGGTTCCATAGACAACATGGGGGTCATGGATATACTGGTGGCCGGAATATCCAAGGCAGTGGTCAGCACCAAGAGCATGCACGACCTCATACTTCTAGAAGAAGCCTACGAGATGTCGGATAATATAATTCTCTCCATAGATTTCGACGAAAAGATATTGTCTCCGAGCCAGCACATCCCCGATTTGGGGGTAAGGGAGTTATCCCGTAAGGCAGCGGACATCGGCATCAGGGAGGTCATATTCTTCGACTTCGGCAGGATGTCTGGAAAGACCAGGCTGGCCCTTGATAAAATAAGGACGGCAAGTCAGGCCTTTGAAAACGTATATGTCGCAGGCATTTCATCACCAGAGGACATAAGCCAGTTAGAGGAACTGGACATCACCGGCATAATAGCCAACTTCAGGGACTTGCGGGCATGGGGCATTGAGGGCACTTTCAAAGATGATGAAGAAGAGGACAGCGAGAATGCGGACTCGGATACCAATGAAATGGCAGATGGCGATACCTATGAAGAGCCTGATGTGAACGACGACGAAAAATCCGATAATGAGTCTGATAGAGAGGGGCAATATACATGAACGATATAGAACTGGCCATAGCTCTGCTTTTCAAGAAAAAGGGCGTATCCGAGCTCAATGAAAAGGACTTTGTCTTTGCCGCGTCAATGGACTTCAGATGGTTGACACCCAAGGGCGCTCAAAAATTACTGGACATCGGCCTGGAAACCAAACTTCTCGAATCAAATGACGGAATCATATCCCCGACATTCGACCACAAGCTCATCGAAATCCCGGATGGCTTCAAGCCAAGTCTGGAAATGCTGAAGGGAAAGGCCGTTCCAAAGGGAATTTTATTCACGATTGTGGCCATGGTATCCAAGGAAAAGGAAATATCCAGGCAGGATGTCATCGCAATGGTCAATGCCAGGCAGGAGGCCATGGGGATTGACACCGAGGTTGCGGCCCTCATAGTGGCGAATGAGATGGAGATAGATATTTCACAGTTCGTGGAAGAAGTGGAGTCCGAGATAAAGGCCAGATACTCTCAACAATAGGGTATGTTGAAGATGTGTGCTTTATGTCAGATATTTTGATGGTGCAATACCCACCTTCCAGGCCCCCCGCCACACTGTCTTATCACTGAGACCCAAACTGCCCAATACTGATATCCCTTGCAAGTTGTTAGAAAAGGTCCACTCAAACCTACCCGATATATCTCAGGTCATCCTTGTTAGGCTCCGGCATCTCGTCCAGCTCTTTCAGTTTGGCAGTTACCGTCTCCATCTCTTTGGTCTTTTCCTCAAGATCCGTCATGCTGATATCGCGTTTCAGGATGCTGGCCAGCACCTCGACGATTGCCTTGGCACCCCCGGGGTCGATAAAGTATCCAGAGGTCTCGCCCATGAGGCACACTCCTTCCAGACCTCTCAAGCTTCCGAGCCCGAGCAGCAGGCCGGATGCCCCGACAATTCCGTTTCCTGGCTCGTCCTTGGAGAAGACGATTCCATGTTTTTTCATCTCCTCTACAAGATGGGTGTGGGTGGCGGCCCCGAGTATTCTGGGCTTATCCACCACACGGCCAATACCCCAGCCTCCCAGGGTGAAAACTCTCTTTCCACCGAAGTCGACCAGCATGTCGAGCATGACGCTTGACAACTCGTACTGCCCCTCCGGAGTCAACCCCTGGTAATCACCGATCAGGAATATTATGTCGCTATGGTCCCCGGTTTTGGCTTTGGAATAGTAAAGTTTGTTGGACACCAGTCTGGCCACCCCCTCATCGTCTATGAGAACCTGCGGTGGGAAGAACTTCGAATATATACTGGCAAACTCGACAGCTCCGATAACATCTATGATATGCTCGGCAGCCAGCTTGCCCACGTTGCCCACGCCCGGCAGCCCCTCTATCAGAATGGGATTATCCAGGTCCGGTTTCTCCTTGAAATCTATAATTATATTTTCCATGTTATCTCCCCGTCATCATTAATTGCCGTCACTGGCCCCACTCTTTCCATCGGTCTCTATGTTGGCAGGGATGTCGTTTTCCCAGCCATCAGAATCATTGCTGGCAGCGCTCATCGCCTTCAGCTGCCTCCGGTACTTTCCGTACCTGTCCTCTGGTGAGAACTTCGGGGGGTGGGGTGTGATGGCGTCTAGGCCGCATGCTTCGCATCTTCCGGCCAGTGAATAAGAATGGCAGCCCGGGCAGACCAGAATGTTGGATTTCATCATTTCTCCCTTCTGTTGAACTTTGCCGTTCCGCCAGCGTTCTCAATATAATCGGAGGCACGGTCAACCGCCATTTTCAACTCTTCCTCCGCAGTCTTGTAATCATTAGCTTTTACCACCACTCTGTACTTTGGAGCTCCGACATACTGGACCTCTATGTTTATATCACCGTCGCCCTCCTCTGCCTTGGTCAGAGCGGCTTTGATATGCTCGATGCCGTCCGAGGCATTTGATGTAAGTTCCAGATACCCGTCTATTGATATTGTGGACGGGGTCACATTCTCCCCGGCGATCTCCTTGAAAACATCCACCCACTTTCCCTTGAACAATTTCTTTTCCAGTTTGGTGTTGGATGCGGCCTCCTCAAATGCTATGTAAAGGGAGCCATAATATTCAATCAGGGCGTTGGCAAAGGTCTCGTGGCACCACTCGACGCTTTCTCCGAGCTTTCCCCCGACTATCTCGAGGAGCTTCTCGGCCCTCTGCTCGTTCTTCCAGTCCTGGATAGTCTCTCTTTTCTGGTGCTCGTTGACCTTCTTCAATGAAACATCGATGTGGCCTTTGCTCGGATTAACTTCCAGAACACGGCAAACCAATCTCTGGCCCTCGCGGACGAAGTCACTCATCCTTTTTACCCAGCCGGTTGCGATTTCCGTGACGTGTATGAACCCCTCTTTCTGATCATACTCTTCCAGGCTGACAAAAGCACCAAAATTACGCACGTTCTTCACAGTGCAGACAACGAGGTCGCCCGGCTCCGGATATTCATTGGTTCTTACCATCATCTACAACTCCGACAACTACCCCTTTGATATCTGCTTTACCGCCAGTGGGGTTTGCCAGGGTTGAGCCGCAAGCCAAACAGTTGACCTTTGTGGCTGGTTTGAGAAAAATAATCTGCTTGTTGCTGCAGTCTTTGCATTCCACCTCTATGAAACGTGCATCAGTAGGTATCTTTTCAGCCAGGTTCATTCCTCCACGAACTCGAACTTCTTCGCCCTGATGGCCGGTGGCTGGACATACTTCTTGCAGTCAACACATTTGAATCTCAGCCAGACACGCCTTGTGGGCTTTTCTCTTCCCTCTGGTTTAGGTCTTGGGAAACCACCATAACCCGCCGTTACTCTTCGAAATTGTCTCTGACCGCGCTTGAGCTCACCGGCCGGTTTCTTCTTCACCTTCTCGACTTCGTGAACCGTGTGCTTCTTACACTTGGGGCAATATGTGTTTATCTTTCTTGGTCTCTTCATGGTCATCAACCTGGGGGTATCCCAAACAGGATTGGAAGGGAGACTAAATATGAACCTATATAATAGTGTTTCCTCTGAAACCATATCGAATACAAAGAGAAAATGGTCCCGACTCCGGAGCCAAGTCATTGATGAGAGGTTGATCTTGCTCTGCGGGAGTCTCGATTAAAAATAGAAATGGTCCCGACTCCCGGATTTGAACCGGGGATCTGCTGATATCGGCTGATACCGGATTTGCGTTAAGCGAATCCGGGCTACTAACTACAGTCAGCCGCTCTAGCCAGTCTAAGCTAAGTCGGGATTTGAATTAATTCAGGACTGGTATTGTCTGGTATTATGATATTGTATAAAACCCTTTTTAATACTGATATATGTTTTGCTCTGTTGAGATATGTCTTGCTGGCGGATTGTTTTGCCCGCCTTCCAGGCCCCCCACCATACTAACACATCAATATCACCCATGCCAACAATTACTGTGACCCACGTTGGCACGGTAGTGTGTGTTGGCCCCCCCTTGGAAACATTGAGCCAGCCTCTTCGTTTTATGTTGCCAATACCCAACCCAAAAAGGCCGCTCCTATGCTTTCGCCGACATTGAGAAGGATGTTGATACCAGCCGGCAAGGCCAATTATTTTATCATGCAGTTCCATCCCAGTATAGATGCCTGAACAGGAATTTCCCATACTGGACAACCACATGCATCTCCAGCCCAATGGCAGGTGTGAGGAGGCAGTTAGGGATTTCGAAAAAGCTGGCGGGACCCACATAATTCTATCCCACTTGCCCTACCACTCTGTCAACATAACGAAGGGCGAGGATTTTCAGAAAGAGTATGACATCACACTGGACATAGCCAGGAGGGTGGGGGAAGCCACCGGCGTTAAGATATTCACGACTCTGGGCCCCTATCCGGTTCGGCTCATCAGGCTTGAAGAAAAACTTGGCCTGGCCCAGGCAGTTGAAATAATGAAGAAAGGGATGGAGCTGGCTGCCAAGGCCGTCGAGGAGCAAAAGGCGGTTGCCATCGGCGAGATAGGACGCCCTCATTTTCCGGTTTCTGATGAGATATGGGCCGCATCCAATGAGATCATGGCCTACGGAATGGAGCAAGCCAGGGGTGTAGGATGTCCGGTGGTTCTGCACACAGAGAGCGCAGGCCCCGAAATCTGGAAGGAACTGGCCGGTATGGCTGACAAGGCAGGCCTGGCCAGGGAGATGGTGATAAAGCATTATTCACC
>JAGLSY010000042.1 GCA_023135545.1 Thermoplasmata archaeon
ACCACCGTGCCGAAGAGGACCAAGGCCCTGATTCAGAACGGCCACCTGGACATCGATGGAGCGATGCAGATTCACAAATACTGGCCTGAGAAATTATACAAGATTGAAATCGAATTATAATCAAAAAAGAAGGGTGTGGGACGACTGGATGCCGTCCCACGTGGTTGAGGAGAGGTTAATAGTGAAATTTGCCAGGCTTTTGTTGCCCGACACTTCCAGCCCTCAGAGGCTGGTATTGTGAACTAATACTGGGCTGTGTGCTGTTACATTGAAAAAGGTGGGGACAGACTAGCTGCCCCCGTGGTTGAGGAGAGGTTAATCATCATCTTTTTCAATGGCTAGTTCACACTGGCCCAGTTATGAAGTGGTCTTTTTCCACTGTATTCAGGCTACCGCGTGCTCGATCTCTTCGACGTAGGTGAGGATATCATACTCGGCTGTGAGGAAGTTTCCCTCAATGCCCATGTGATTGTGCATCATCACATCATCGAAGTAGTGGATCAGGTCCACCATTTCCGATATGTTCTCGCCACGGTTGTAGAATTCGAAAACAATATCTCTCATATCTTGAACATCATGTGTCCTCAGCCAGTTTTCCGTGCCCTCGTCTATGTTCCTGAGAGCCCGCGCCTTGCCCTTTACTATATTTGTCGCATCCATTTTGCATCCCTTCTGACGTTTTCCGCCATAGTGTCCGACATTTGTCAGATTCTAACCTTAATCTACTTTGGGGTATATAAATGTTTTCATCAGGCATTTTTGACATAGCCAGTATCTATTTTTCATACAAAATCATGATATTTTACAGAAAAAACAGGCGTCTGACAATTGTATGCCGTTACACACCGAAGAATATAAATTTACATTTACATTACCTAAAACATATAGGGATGCATTCTGTAATGATAAAGCGGTCTGCATTCATATTGGAGGTTCCTACATGGGGATCCTGGATTCGATGAGCAAGGAGAAGAGGGTTTATAAAAAGGCTGCAAAGCTTCTGGAGCAGGGGAACGATCTGGATAGGCATCACCAGCCTGCCAAAGCACTGGAGCATTACCAGAAGGCCAAGCGGACACTGGACGAGAACAGGGACGTCATTTCATCATTGAAGAGGGAATTTTCCGGCCTGTATGACAAAATTGGTTTTTCCTTGGTGGACACCAACCGGGTCGATGAGGGAATGCAATGTATTGAATTCGCCCTCTGGCTCAACCCCGGAAATCTCGGTGCGATGGGCCACAAAGGCATTGTGTTGTACAGGAATCAGAATTATGCCAAGGCTCTGGAACAGTTTGATGCTGTGCTCAATATGGACAGGAACAATAAGGAAATACTGAGCAACAGGGGCAACACCCTTCTCAAACTGGACAGGGAGCAAGAGGCGATAGAGGCGTACAACAAGGTGCTGGAGCTGGACCCCAATGACCTGGCCCACTATGACAAGCTCATTTCCCTTTTACCCCAGGATGTGGAGCTGGTGGTTCGAAAAGGGATGGCCCTCAACGGCCTCAGGAGATTTGACGAAGCGATCCAGACCTTTGACCAGGCCCTCGAATTAGATTCAGGGAACGCCATGGTATGGGTCAATCGGGGACTGGCCATGTCTCACATGAACAATCATGGAGAGGCGGTCCAATCTTATGACAAAGCCCTGGAAATCAACGGAAACGACGGTTTTGCCTGGGAGCAGAAAGGCCACTCTCTCTACAGGATGGAAAATTTTTCCGAGGCGGCCGACAGCTATACCCATGCCCTCAAGATATTCCCGGACAATGTCAAGGTCTGGATATGGAAGGGTATGTCCCTCCACAAGAACGACGAGGAGGATGCGGCGGCCGATGCCTACGACATGGCACTCACCTTGGAACCGAAGAATCTGGCGGCCCTGGTCAACAAGAAGCACGCCCTCAAGGCAAGGGACAGGCACGAGGACATCATCGAAACCGCAGAAAGAATATTGATAATCAACCCGAAGGATCTGGCAACCATCAAGGACAAGGCCAAGGCCCTTTTCGCCCTCGGCCAGTATGACAAGGCATTGATAAATCTTGACATGGCCCTGGACATCAGCCCCAAGGAAATCGAATTGATGGAGGAGAAGAAGGAAGTCCTTAAACACCTGGAGAAGCACGATCTGGTGGTAAAGGTCTGCGACCAGATACTTCACCTGGACCACAAGAACATGGAGGCTATGTTCGACAAGGCCTCGGCCCTATACGCCCTCGAGAAATACGAGCTGGCTCTACGCCCCATCAACGCCCTTCTTTCCAGAAAGCCGGACCATCTGTCCGGGCTGAACAGAAAGAGGGAAATTCTTTCGAAACTGTCCATCCATAAAGACATGATAAAGGTCTGCGGGGAGATATTGAAGATAGAGCCGGATGACAGGCCGGCGCTCATGGATAGAGCCATCGCTTTCTTCAATCTCAAGGAGTATGATGAGGCAGTAAAGGCCTTTGATGATTACATTGCCAGGGATGACAGCAGACAGGATGTATGGCTGCTCAAAGGAAGGTCCTTCGCCTTCCTGCACGAGCACGAGGAAGCCATAGCATCCTTTGACAAGGCACTGGAGCTGGGCGATGGTGACAAGAACATTCACGAAGCCAAAGGCCGCTCTCTGATGAGGCTGGACAGGGCGGATGATGCAATTGTCGAGTATGACAAGGGCCTGGAAATCGCCCCCGAGGATGCCGAGTTGTGGTACAGTAAGGCCCTGGCTCTGGAATCCAAAGAGGATTACGAGGAGGCGGTGGGCTGTTATGACAAAGCCCTGAAATCGAGGCCCAGTGACAAGAGCATCTGGTACAGCAAGGGTCTGGCCCTGATATGGCTCGGCCATTATGATGATGCCATAAGCTCGCTGGACAAGGCCATCGAGATAAGCCCGGTGGAGAGATTTCCCTACATCAAGAAGTCCGAGGCACTGCTGAAACTGGAGCGGGTAGAACCTGCCATAGAAGCCCTGGATAAGGTACTGGCCATGAACCACATGGATGTCGAGGTTCACATCAGGAAGAAGGAAGCCCTGAAACTCCTGGGTGATGATGAAAGAATAGTGGACGAGTGCGGCAAGATAATCAAGATTGATTCGAAAAACGTGCTGGCCATGCTCGACAAGGCCCAGGCCGAGTACCGGCTGGAGCAGTACGAGAACTCCCTCAGGTCTCTGGACAGAGCGATAAAACTGGAATCCGATAACGTCGAATTGCTTATGGCCAAAAAGGACGCCCTCTTCAAGATGGGCGATTACAATGCCGTGGTTGCGGTGGCCGACGATATACTGCGGATGGACCCCAAGCTCAACAAGGTCTGGCATGACCAGGGGCAGGCACTGGCTAAGCTGGGAAGGCACGCCGAAGCCCTCGAGAGATATGACAAGGCGCTCGAGATAGACCCCGACATTCCGGAGTTATGGGCCAGCAAGGGCGATTTGCTCTACTACATGAAGAAAGACCCCGAGGCTTTGGAGAACTACGAAAAGGCATTGGCTATACGACCCGAAGACGGCCTCCTCCTCAACAAGAAAGGAAAGGTACTTCTCAAGATGGAGAGGTTCGATGATGCCATCAGGGCATTCAATGACGCGCTGCTGGCCTCCCCCGGCAACATAGATTTTCTCAACAACAAGGCAAAGGCGTTGATGAAGCTGGAGCGGTTTGACGAGGCCCTTGAAACCCTGACCCAGGCCCTCAACGCGGACCCGTCAAGCCAGAAATCCTGGAAGACCCGCGGGATCGTCCATCTGGAGATGAAAAAATATGATGACGCACTGGGCGATATCAACAAGGCAATCCAGATGGGTGGCGAGGACCAGAGAGTATTGGCCGCGAAAGCCAGAATTTACGAGGTCATGGAAAACCTGGATGATGCCAGGTACTGGTACGAGAAGGCGGCCGCCATGGGCGACAACAAAAACATATTGCTCGATTTCGGCCAGCTTCTTGTAAAACTGGGCGATTACCAGATAGCAGCCCAGCTCCTTGACAGGGCGGTGGCACTGGACTCCGAGGACAAGGATTTATGGAACACGCGGGCGCTGGCCTTCGAAAAGCTGAAGCAGTACGAAGAAGCCTTAAAATCCTATGACAAGGTAATCGGGCTGGATGCCGATGATAAGTTCTCGTGGAATAGCAAAGGCCTGGTTCTTCTGGAGACGGCCAAGTATCCGGACGCGGTCAGATGCTTTGAGAGGGCCCTTGAAATCGACAGGGAATTCGCCCCGGCTCTGGACGGCCTCAGGATAGCAGAGGAGAAA
The DNA here is from genome assembly GCA_023135545.1 of Thermoplasmata archaeon. Lineage (GTDB taxonomy): Archaea > Thermoplasmatota > Thermoplasmata > SG8-5 > JAGLSY01 > JAGLSY01. Next base: position 4,262 of record JAGLSY010000042.1, read on the forward strand.
GCGGCCTCGATGGAGGTAGAGAACCATGCCAGATTCGTCCTGAAGCTGGAATACGACCGCAACCGCCCGGTTTCCAGGGAAGACGCATTCAAGGATGCCAACGTTCCCTCCAATTTCATAGACGATGTCTTCAATTTCCTGTCGTCCAGGGACGACATCCCGCTTTCCTCAATGACTCCACAAGACCGGGAGGAGCTGGAGCGCGCCTCCTATGATGTTCTCACAAGATGTCTGGGCGGCGATGCATTCAACCTGAAATCCAAGCTCAGGCTTTGCGACATTTCGGTCAAATTCCCCGAATACCAGCTATGGAAGGCCAAGCAGATTTTGAGTTACATTGACGCTGTCGATAGATTAACATTCAGCCCCAAGACAACCGACCCCGACATGGACAATCTCATGAGGAGGGCATTGGACATCCCGGCCGAAAGAAGAACCATTCTCGGTCTTGTCGAATCACTGAGAATCGGGGTTTGCAAGGCAAAGGAACTCCAGGCGATGCTGGCCACCCTGAGAAGAGAGGGCTACACTGCCCCGATCATCGAGGTCGGCTCACTGGTCAGCGACGGCCATCTGGGAGGCGGAGCACCCAAAACAGAGATAAGAGAGCCGGAGCGCCCTGCCCCACAGCCACAACTCCAGATAGACCTGGTTATGCAAGAGCCACAGCAGCCCGCTCCCGCTCCTCAAGCCCAGCCAGAGGCCCAAGCACCGGGCCAGCCACACCCCGGAATGGGTGGAAAATTCTGCCAGAGCCACGGCCACATGGCTGTTACGAGGCACGATTGCGGAGCTTACCTGTGCCACAACTGCATAAGTGGGGCGACAAAATGCCCGATATGCCACAGGCCGTTGCAGGGCCAGAAGGACGAATCCTCTCCCCAGCCAGCTGCCGAGTCGGCACCCCCACCTGCCCCCCCTCCCGAACCGGCAGAGGAAAGGCCTGCGAGAACCGAGGATGATGTGCAGAGGGATTTCGGGCAGCTGTAGGATGTGCCCAGTCGCTGAATGATGCCTTACTAGCTATTGTCTATACCCTCCTTCCTCCCCCGCCACATTGGGACATCACTATCACCCATGCTAATGAACACTGTAACCCACGTTGGCACGTGGAAACCAATTTAAGAGAGGTTTCCTATTTAGTTATGGGCGAACTTATGGTGGAAGGGAAAACTCTTCAGAACAATAAAAATCGCAAAAAAACCATCACAATTTTATTGGTTTTAGTAATGTTATTTTTAGTAATAGCTAGATTTTCAATTTGGCATACACAAAAGGTTGAAACAGAATACGATGGAGAACTCGTATTTACTCAGATCGAAAGTTATGGTTTATATTATGGTGTACATGATATCAATTATAGTCCATCTAATCCTTCCGAAGCCGATAAATATTATTACGATGAAACGATTGATTATTATGCCGATATTGTTACAGAGGATGCGCCAATAATTACATATCTTAAATCACTTCAGAATACCGATTTATTATGTATTCTAACAATTATTATTTCAGCATTGTTATTGGTTGTCTGGCTTGTGGAAAATAAGAAGAATGAAAACAAAAAATCAATGATATTATCTGTTGTTCTTGCAATATTAATAATTATAATGCTACTTCAGTTTGTTTTTATTTATCCATATATTGAGGGCATTGAGTCATCTTCATTCAATGGAAGTTCAGTTACAGAAGATTATGCACCTCAAATATCTTATAGAAATTGGGGGCCATCATTAGGAATGTATTTTCCAATTGCTAGCTTCATTCTGTTAATAACGATTATCATCAATTTAGCTAAATTAACTAATGGAATTGAGCAGCGTCCCGAGCAGGTAGGGGGCGAAACCGATAGGTTGAGCGAGGACTAATCGCTGGATTAGTCCGAAAGGGCCAGCGCAGGGACAAGAGGTTAGGGGAGGATTAAGGTAAGCATTTCCCAGCAAACAAATATCTGCATAACACAGTTGCCCTCATCAACATGCCCCGCCCAGGCCAGCTTGCTGGCCATGGGTTGCGCAGCCTTTCATTCATATTTGCCGGGCGTAGCAATCGCGATAAAAGCAGAGGCGGGGTTTTGTTATTGATATCTAGGCAAGTGACAGCGATGTCTCAACAAAAAAATATCCTCCTCGCTCTAATTGCGAGGGGTGCAAATCCAGCCTCGCCTGAAGGGCGGGGTCCTTATCCACACCCCAGATAACAAACCTCAGCTCCGTCTGAAGGTCGGGGATATTCAAGGAAAAGTGGGTGAATCTTTTAATAGTTTAGTTATAATCTTTCCCCGATGTCAGACTTAGCCAGCCACATCCGGGCCTTGGCGGCCGAAAAGAATGCCGTAATACTGGCCCACAACTATCAACTGCCAGAGGTTCAGGACATCGCAGATTTTGTCGGTGATTCCTTCGGGCTTTCGGTCAAGGCATCAAAGACAGATGCTGAAGCGATTATATTTTGCGGTGTCGACTTCATGGCCGAGAGCGCCCTGCTCCTCAGCCCCGACAAGCTGGTAATCCATCCGGAGCCGGAGTCCAAATGCCCCATGGCCGCAATGGTAGATGCCCAGTCACTAAGACTGCTGAAATCCAAACATCCCGATGCCGCGGTGGTTTCGTATGTCAATACAACAGCCGAGGTCAAGGCCGAATCCGATATCTGCTGCACCTCGTCCAACGCTGCCAAGGTGGTCCGTTCCCTGCCCGAGAAAAAGATAATCTTCACGCCAGACGCAAACCTGGGAAGTTATGTGTCCTCTCTGGTCCCGGAGAAGGAAATGATACTATGGCCAGGATACTGCGACACCCACCAGAACCGCATAACCCTGGAGGACCTGAAAACCATGAAAAACGCATATCCAGCCTCTGAAATAATTGTTCATCCCGAATGCATCCCCGAGGTAATAGAATTTTCTGACCACGCCTTCTCCACCCAGGGCATGCTGGACCACTGCAAAACCTCCGACACCCGGGAATTCATAATCGGCACAGAGCGGGAGATGGTTCACAGGCTGAGGAAGGACATTCCTGGCAAGATTTTCCACTCCATCGACAAGGCCGTGTGCCCCAACATGAAGAAAATCACACTGAAAAAGGTGGCGGCCAGCCTGGAAATCTTCGGGCCAAAAATTGACCTGCCTGACGATATAATAAAAAAGGCCAGGATTCCTCTGGAGAGGATGGTAGCCGTGGGAAGGGGAGATTGATTTTTCAGCAGACCCCAGACCAAAATAAGACAAAGGCTCCTAACAGAGCAAATGAGGGTTTCCAAAGGCTAAAGCCTATGAGCCCTTATTGAATTCAACCCAAGCCATGTTTGGGGATTATTCAATAAAATCAATCTCTCAGCATATAATCTTCAATCACGTCCCTGGCTTTCTCCCTCTTTTCCTGATGTTTCTCTATGAAGTCAGTGACTTTTCCTGTCAGGTATTGCTTGCATTCTCCGCACAGCAAATCCCCGGCCAGGCATCTTTCTCTTCTATTGTTGAGGGAATCATCATCCCAGTCAAAGAAGTAATATAAATATTGATAGATGGCGCAGAT
>JAGLSY010000043.1 GCA_023135545.1 Thermoplasmata archaeon
GATACTGCCAGGCAGTCCATGGCCAGGCCGATGGCGATTAGGATTATCATGAGGAAGTCCATCAAAACAGCATAATAAACCAAGTATTTGAATTTATAAGTATTTTGGTCAACAGGTTGTACATCTCAGGCAATTTTATATCTTATCAAGTTATGAAGAAAGATAATGAGTTCAATTCAACTACTTAGCCAGGCGCGACTTAAAGAGCTAGGAAACAGCCTTAAAATCGACATCTATCAGAACGCGATATTTCATTACAGGGTGTTCGAGATGGGCGAGAAGTTTGATGTTTATTCTGACGATGACTTCACGGCGGTGATGGCGGTGCAGAAAAACGAGGCGGCGGTTGTTTTTGCCGGTGACTGGTCTGAATTTGATATCCCTATCGACAAGCTGCCTCAGGATGGCTTCTTCGTTCACGGATGCCCGTCCGTAGCCCTTGAAAAGCTGGTGAAAGCGTTTGTGATCGATGGCTCCTGGCCGTGCTGGCGCTACCTTGGTCCGGATGGTTATGGGGCTGGCCCCTGGGACGAGCTTGGAAAACTGGCCGAGGAGGAGGCAAAACTGGTTGCCCGGTACTGGGACCTCATCGACGACCCCGAAGAGATTTTGAGAGAAAAGGTCACGGAATATGACAGCGCGTGTGTGCGGGTTGACGGCAAGCTAGTGTCATGGGTGGGTATTCATTTTGAAACCGAAGGGGTGGCTGAATTAGGCTTTGCCCACACCCTGGATGGGCACAGGCGAAAAGGATATTCATCCCTGACGACCAAGGCTCTGGTAAACAGGGGTGCCAGCAGGGGCAAGCGGGCCATCGCTCACATGTTCAAGACCAATGATGCGAGCATAGGCCTGGCTGAAAGTTTGGGTTTTAAAAGAATAGGAGAGGCGACCTGGGTGGAGTTCGGGCCCAGAATCAGGTGAAACTAACTCCCGGGCGGGCTGATACCCAGCTCGATTTCCTTTGCCTTTGATTTCTGGCGGCACTCTTCCTTGGTCAGCTTTCCGGCCTTATAAGTCCTTTCCAACATCCTCTTGTATTCCATAAGCTTGTCCTTGGCATGCTTCAATTGCTTGCCCTTGAGAGGTGCCCACGGCCCGTCTTTTTCAGGCTCATGTTCGGTTTTTGATCTTACAGGTTTGGATTTCGGCTCGACAGGTTTTGATTCCTGGCTCATGGCCGAAATGGTTTGGACAGGTGCAGCTTCTTCCCCGCTTTCCTTGTCACCCTTCAAGGATGAAAGAAAGCCCTTTTTTTTCTTGCGCTTTCCGCGCTCTTCTATCTTACTCAAATCACTGTAAATGTCACGCCCCATTATCATGCACCCTGTATATACCAGAATTAACTAAATGTAAAAACATGGATAAATAGGTTTCCAGAAGGAGTTCTGAAAATGTTAATAAACTATTATGGATATATTACATTATCATAATCATTTGAAACTAATAGGGGTTGGAACGATATCTGGCACATGGCCGTGACATATGTATTTTAACCTGGTGGTGAGGGTATGAAAAAGGTGGAAGTTTTAAGAACGAGTGTGTAGATTACCCATATGAGGAATATAATGCCGAAAGTTTTAATTATCTATTATTCGAGAAGCGGGACCACAGAGACGATGGCCGAGGATATTGCCAGTGCCATGAAAAAAGAGGGGATGGATGTGGATCTCAGGAAGGTGGAGGATGTGGATGCCGGCGACCTGATGAACTATGATGGAATAATCATGGGCTCCCCCACCTACTACGGGACGATGGCTGCCGAGATGAAGAAGCTTATCGATGAAACCGTGGAATATCACGGTAAGCTGGATGGAAAGATGGGTGCGGCCTTCGCAACCGCTGCCGTGTCCGGTTTCGAGACCACGGTGTTCAGCATACTGGAGGCCATGCTGGTTCATGGAATGATAATCCAGGGAAATCCGGCCGGCTGTCATTACGGGGCCGTTACCGTGTCCGAGGCTCCCCTAGCCGATAATGACTGGTGCTCCAACTTCTCAAAGCGTGCAGCAGACCTTGTAAAGTTAGTGACCAGATGATTAAAAAAGATGAGCACCACGTTTATCTTATGGTGCTCTTGATTGCGCTGTCATAGAGAGCCAGGTAATTCCTGGATGAGCTGATGCTTACCGGTTTTCTGGGTCTGGTCTGTCCCTTGAAGACCTCGTGTAGTGCCTCTGTCAATAATTTTATCATATTTTTTCCTCCTTCGAGACCTTTTTCCTGGCCTCTAATACCTTATAGAATGGTCAAAGTTCATAACCGAATTGAGCAAAAATACCCCCTTTATGGTCATTTTCCGAATTTTACAGCCTTAGAATTAAAATTCCTATATCAGACCAAAATATATTAACCTTGTAAACCGATTGCTTGGTGATGAGGGATACTTGGGTGAAGGGTAATATTTTTCAGCTTACGTTACAGCAGGTCAACAAACGCTGGGGGACTGTAGGAATCCAGAAATTGGGCACATCCGAGCAGCAATATCTTCCGGAGAAGGGCTACCCTGCCGCCGATTTCTACGCGCTTTTGTCAAAGATACGCGAGCTGGCCGAGGAGGAGGGATTTATCTGCAGGCTGGCCGAATACACCATAAAGGGCGACCAGCGCTGGGTCGTGAAGTTCAAGGGCATGGACCCCAAGGAGCTTTTCAACGGCTTCAAGTATCAGGGAGAGAGATACCAGGTCGGTGATTTTGATATCCAGGATGCGCAGGAAGGCAGGGTTACCCTCAAAATGAGCCTCTGGACCGATGATGAGAAGGGTGCCGGGCTTTGGGCAGAGTATTACAAAGGAAGAATCCAGGGCGCTCTGGACCTCACCGGCCGTGTGGGAACCGTGATACTGACCAGGAGCGGCAAGAAAAATGAATTCCTCTATAATATTAGTTGGAGTTAGCCTGAAAAATACCAGATAGCCGCAAAGGCTGAAACCACGGCTAGCACGACGGCCGCCACCTTGAGCCAGGATATGGGGGCATGGCCCTGAACTTCCCCGGTCTGGCCATTTATCAAGAAATGATAGGTCTTTTTCTTGTACTGGTAAGCCGCAACCCATACGGGAAGCAGGATGTGCTTGTAGGTGATGTTTGACAGGTTGGTGTGAACGCTCAACGCCCTGTGGGTATCGCCAGGTACATCTGTCGAGCACCTGGAATATTCGGAACTTCTAACTTCCCTCTGGGCCATCACCCAGCCCTCGGCCAATGGTATTCCATACTCCTCTGCCAGCCACCCGGCAAGAAACTCGGGCTTGTAGGGGACAAGATGCTGCAGGTGGTAGGGATATATCTTGCCGGCCAGCTCCCGGTCGATACCCCTCGATGCCGGAATCAGCGTGTCATTGTAGAAGCCCTGCCTCTTCCCGGATGAAGGTACCCAGCGCGTTTTCCTCACCTGCTTGGTCTGCCAGCCGTTGCTGGTCTTGACCCTCTGGGTTTCATAATAATAGTAGCCGCTCATGGCAGTCCAACTGGAGCGGGCGCCGCAGTCGTAGGTCCAGAAGGGGGTGTAAATTCCCCTTATATCCCTCAGGTGGCTTATCTTCTTCAGGTCGGATGGCCTGAAAAAACCCTTGCCCAGCCAGTTCCGGTAAAGCCGGAGTGCCCTGTCCTCATCTATATGAAATGGTATCAAACTCTCGGGCCTTATGAGATCCGGGTTGGGAGCCATCTCCCTCACGAAGTTGGAGCCGCAGAAGGCGCAGCTGCCGGCAAGCTTTCTGCCCACGGTGGTGGTGGCTCCGCATGAATCGCAGGTTATGGCCTTGGTATCCACGTCCCAGCCGGTGGCCCGTGGTGCCGAAAAGATATCGTGCTCCAGGATGGCTTCCCTTTCGACCTTTATCACTTCGGTCGAGCCGCAGTATTCACATGTGAGCCCGCGCTCATCCGGGTCAAATCTGAGGGGAGCGGCACAGCTCTGGCACTTGAAGTCCTGGGCCATGGAGCATGATTGCGCTCTGATGACTTAAAAATTGCTCATTCGGTTTTCTCTTTCTCTTCATCACCGGTCAAGGTTGCCTTGGTCTTGTCTGCGGCGGTTTCAAGGGCGTCGCCAGTCTTTTCGACAATGTCCTTGCCGACTTCAATTGTCTTGTCAAACCCCTTTTCAAGAGCATCTCCGGTTTTGTCAACCGCATCCTTGGTAACCTCAACTGTCTTGTCAACACCCTTCTCGAGGGCATCACCAGTCTTCTCTATTGCCTCCTTAGTGGCATCAACGGTTTTATCCAATGACTCCTTGGTCTTGTTCTTTTTCTTGCTAAACCATCCCATATTTTCACCATTGGTGGTAATGATTTGATTGTAGATAAGGATTTTTACAAATTGTCAAAACCACTTGAGACTTGGTACTTACCCATAACCAACATATGGTTTAAGTATGGATTCAAGCATGACAATACGATGCTCCCATACTATCTCGCATACGGCGGCCTGGAATATGCAAAACTGAGGTTGTCCGGTATGCAGAGGACGATAGGCTGCTCCCTTGCACCGACCAGCGAGTGCAATCTCAAGTGCAAGCACTGCTACGAGATGAATAATCGAAATTCGGGAAAAAAGGATGTGTCATTGGAAGAGTTCGATGGCCTTGCCGAGAAGCTGGCTGGACATGGGATGAAGCACTGCACCCTGACCGACGGAGAGCCGCTCATATCACGCCAATCTATAGAAAAATGCGAATCCGCGATCGGCCATTTCTGGATGACCTACATCGTCACCAACGGAACCCGGGAATTCCCTGATTTCCCTGTCTTTTATGTGATGAGCCTGGACGGGCCTCCGAAGGTCCATGATTCCATAAGGGGGGAAGGGGTTTTCGAGCAGCTTAACAAGAATATCAAAAAAGCCCCGCTGGACAGGATATGGGGCCTCTGCACCCTCAACACCATCAACCACGAGTTTATTGAAGAGACAGTGGAAACTGCCCGAGACCTCGGATTGAGGGGGCTGATGTTCAACTGGCACACACCGTCAAGCCGGGATGACCCATTGTGGCTGGACGAGCAGGCAAGGGGAAGGAACATTGACCAGATACTGGAGCTGAAGGCCGGTGATGACAAATTCATCTACAATGAAAGGCATGTCCTGGAGGTAATGAGAACATCTGCCTGGACAGGAGATTGCCCATCCGACCTTGTTCCATCATACGATGCCTCCGGAGAGTTGAAGGAGCCGTGCATCTTTGGCAAGGGTGTCATCTGTGAAAGATGCGGCTGCCATGTTTATCCGGCTCTGAAAGCTGCGATCATGGAGAGAAAAGCCACCGGCCAGTTCAGGATGGCGATGGATTATGTCGACATGTACTGGGCAAGGGATGATGCTATTTTTGAAAAGATATATCAAATTGTTGGAAAACGTAATTAATGGTAATGTAGATATGGTGTGGTAGAAGAATTGGAGAAAGATAAAGGAGTGTGTATAATGAAAATATCTGATCTGGGAGCCATCTTTGACAGGATACTGGCCAATACCGAAACCGTTATCAAGAGCGGTGACCGCAATCTTATCTTCAACGAGCAGTACTTTCACCACCAATTCTCTCATTTTGTATCCGAGTACTATGAGAACAGGGGAATTGATATCTGGCGCAATTCGATGTTGATTTCCGAGCATCCCACCCTTGCCAAGTATTCTTGGAAGGAGTTTGGCCTCGGGCGTCCAAAGACAACAAAGCGCCTTGCCTTGAACAAGGGCCAATCCGGCAA
>JAGLSY010000044.1 GCA_023135545.1 Thermoplasmata archaeon
ACATAGTATTCGTCATCCACACGCTTGATCGTGCCGTCAATCCAGCCGAAGCAGAGAGCCTCTTCAACAGAAGCATCATAGGACACTACAGGCTTTCCGGTATGCTTCTTGTAGTAGATGAGCCAGATTTCCTTTTTCTTGTCATGGTTTTTTTCGAGCCAGGCTCTCCACTCGGCTCGATCTTTGGCATAGAATTCCTCGGTTATCTCCATTGTTGTTTACCCCATTGCAATGTTAATGGAAATGGCGAGGTCATATAATATTTTATCAAGAAAAATCGTCCAGCGTGGTACGATTGTTGTTCCTCGCAACCTTGATCCCGGCGGCATCCATATACTTCTTGGGCATGTTCTTCTTGTGATACCTGACATTCCGTCTTTCTTCACAGTACTGGCTCCAGTAATATGTCTCCCACAGATTTTCCACTTCCACCTCCTCAGGGGTGTCCATCAGTTCCTTTAGTTCATCAACTGTTTTGGAAAGGGGGCCGGATTCCGAGCCAAGGGCTTTAGAACCGTCATAAAAGGATATCCAGCTTCTGGTGTTGTTCCCCAGGGCAATTATGGTATTGGGAAACCGCCTTGAAAGAAAATAGCAGACTGTGTGCCCGATATCATGCTGTGGCTTCAGATGACCATAAAGGATAATTTCTCCCACCGGCTTGAGGCGAACGAAACCCCTCATCAGGTGTATCTCGGCCAGCACGTTGTTCACCATTTTTTTTATTTTGATATTTTTCAGGTCTGTTGTCACATCCAGTTCCTCGGGGCTGATGGTCGATGCCCTGTTCAGCAGGGAGGGGGTGCAGTCCTTGTGAAGTGAGAGGTAATGCAGGAACTTCTTTGGTACATGGCTTATCATTTTAAATCCCTCCTACTTAGTAAACATATCATGCCCAATCCCCCAGGCTGGAGTACTGCCAGCCGTTGAGTTTGAGAAAATACCTGGCGCGCTTGGTCACCACACCGAGCCTGGCCAGCTGTTCCTTCTTCCATATTCTTTCCCTGTTCCTCAGCTTGAGAATGCCATAGGCGCTCTTGGGTCCTATGCCCGGAATTCTGAGAAGCTCCTCCTTGCTTGCCTCGTTGGGATCGATCGGGGAATGAATGGTGTTGATGGCTATGGAGAGCTTGGGGTCCTTGTTGAGCAGGAAACCGGCCTCGTCGAAGGCGTGCTCAATCTCCTTGTTTTCGAATTTATATATTCGGTGGAGCCAGTCCATCTGGTAAAGCCGGTTTTCCCTCCATCTTGGCTGTGATGGATTGTTCTCCAATCCGGTTCCTTCCACAGAGCAGAAGGCCGAGAAATATGACCTTTTCACATTCATTTCATTATATTCACTGAGCATGCGGTCGAATATTTCCTTGTCGGTTTCCTGTGCGGCCCCGACTATGAACTGGGTGGTCTGGCCGGCCGGAAGCCCGCCCTTGGCGATGTTGTGGCGGATGTACTTCTGGCGCTGCAATATGTCGTTGACATAATCCTTGGTCGAACTCAACTCGCTCATGTAAGATTTTGAAGGTGTTTCCACGTTGATGCTCACCCTGTCCACCAGCTCGCTGGCCTGCTTGATATGCTCGTACGAAGCACCGGGCAGAACTTTCAAATGAATATAGCCCTGAAACCGGTATTTCTCCCGCAACAGCCTGACCGATTCCAGCATCTCCTCCATTGTTCTATCTTCATCACTGGCGATGCCGGAACTGAGGAATAGCCCTTCCACATAATTACCTCTGTAAAGCATCAAAGTGAGCTTGGCCAGTTCCTCGGGAGTGTACTTGAAGCTCTTGGGGCGGTGGCTGACCGAGGCGTTGGGGCAGTATTTACACTCGTGCTGGCAAGTATTGGTAAAAAGGGTCTTGAACATTCCAACACATCTTCCGTCAGGGGTGAAGGCATGGCACACGCCAGCCTTTATCACATCGCCAATCCGGCCTCCCGGAGAATCCACCACCTTGCGCTTTGAAGCCGTGGACGCGCAGATATCATGCTTGGTACCCTCACCCAGGGCCTTGACCTTCTGGAGATTCATCATGTCCAGGTCGTAGATCGTCGCGCCCGGAGAATCAAATTGACCATCGGATGCCAGCCGTGCTATCTTTTCAAGGGTTACCATCTATTGAACAAATGAAAAGATAGTATATATATCCGAACAGGGGAGGGGGGTGAAAGTGATGGAAACTTCCAGGCCCGATACAATATGTTATGAATCCTTCAGAGCCCGCGGATTATCAACAATAGAATTTGGAAATATTCAAAGAGCAAATCGCCGTAGGCACATCAATTTAATTTAACTAGCCGCGGAGTTCCTTACTCCGCGTGATTGTGCTTATGGCCTATGGAATGTTAACTTCCAGGCCCGAAGCTAAAAATCAAATCCTTCAGGGTCTGGTAGTTCACACACTTTCGACGCCTTTTACCTCGGGCACATTTTCTTTGATAACCCTCTCGATGAACATCTTCAAGGTCATCTGGCTCATGGGGCATCCGCCGCAAGCGCCGACGAGTTTTACCTTGACAATTCCGTCATCGGTAACCTCGACAAGCTCGACATCGCCGCCGTCCCTTTGTAATGCTGGCCTGACCTTTTCCAAGGCTTCTTCAACTTTTTCACGCATACCTTCATCTCCAACTAGATAGGAATGGAATTGGGTATCCATTGTTAATACTTTTGCCCGAACAATAATAATATTATGGGGAGAAACAATCCACCTTTATGCCCGAAGACAGGCGATACAAGGACAGCAAGATCTATTCATGCTTCGTGCTAAACCGCCTTGTATCGGAGCTGGGCATAGACCTGTATCAAGGGGGATTGGAGGAAAAGCTGGATGCGTTGTTGATCGAGCACAGCAGGCCTCTTTCCAAGGAGGATATAAAACATGAGATACGCTCCAACCACTACATGACGGAGAAGGTCATCCAGGCACTTCTGGAAGATGGGCTGATAAGGATGGAGAAGGTGGAGGGAAGATACCGCATATTCATAACGAAGGAAGGGGTGCTTCACGTCAGGAAGTTCAATGAGTTTTACAAGGAACTCTACAGGGAGCAGATAAAGGACCATTATAGATTCAGAAAAATGCCGTATTGGTTCGATGGGACAAAATGATAGCGAAGTAGGTATTCGCATTTTTCAGAGTAGACCGCCGTATGCCCATAATTAATATTTAGCTAGCCGCGGCAATTATACTGCCGCGCAGACGGGCATATGGCCTATGGAGTTCGAGCATATGGCAAGGCCAATTGCTCGGATGCCATACTGGTTTGATGGGACAAAATAAACAGAGTGTTTGGCGGTCGTAGTAGTAAACAGAAAAGATAATATGGTTATAATCAAATGTCTTAAATTGTATGTGGGGAAAAATAAGGATAACAACAGCAACAATTATTCTATCATTATTTCTGATGCTGGCTGTTCTTTCTCCGATATGCCAATCATCAAATGTAATGGAAGAACCTACAGGAACACCAGATGGGTGGACTGATGATATTCGGATAACTAATTTCTCAAATAATGATGTTAAAGCGGCTATTAGTGTTGATGAAAATGATGTCTATTTGGTCTGGGAACGAACAGTAGTGGTATCCTCGGATTATGAGATTTATTTCACAAAATCAAATAATTCTGGAGAAAGTTGGGATGATTCCAAACAAATATCGAACAGTGGTATCTATGCAGCTAACCCAGATGTTGATGGAAATAATTCTCATTTACATGTTGTTTGGTCAGATTGGAAAACTCCTGATTGGGAAATATTCTATCGGAACTCAACTGATGGAGGTGAGAGCTGGAACTCTGAGAAAAGGATATCTGTTGATGATGGATTTAATTCTGAGGCCCCTGAGATATTTGTAAACAAGTCAAATTTACATACAATATGGATAGATAATAGAGATGGCTCTGATTCAGAGATATATTACCGCCGTAGCCTAGATGGAGGAACCACCTTCGAAAATGGTCAAGGTGTTGACGAAGACCGAAGAATTACCTTTTCACCAGCCGCAATCACTGCCACGACCATAGGTGGTGATGGTTCTAACATATCTGTTATCTGGAGTGATATGAGAGATGGTGATTGGGAAATATATTGGATGATTTCTAAAGATAATGGAGTTACTTGGCAAGATGGATTGGGTACTATAAATGTAGGACGAAAAATTTCAGATGATCTTACATCTTCTGGGCCAGTGGCAATTGCCGTTAATGGCTCTCAAATTCATATTATTTGGGTTGATATGGAATTCCCAGGACCATTATATCGACTTTATTATCGCAATTCAACTGATAATGGAGTTACTTGGAATCCTATACAATTACTTGTTGACTCAGGAACCTCTTATAACCCCTCAATCGATGCTTTTGGCAAGGAAGTACACGTTGTATGGGATGACTGGCGAGATAATGGAAGTACAAAAGAAATCTATTATAAAAATTCCACAGACAGTGGGGCAACCTGGGGTCCTGAAACCAGATTGACAGCTGTTGATGACAATAGCTCTGCTGGCCCAAAGATAGCACTCTCAGGAAGCAAAAAGCACATAACGTGGATTGACCAGAGAGATAGCAATTCTGAAATATACTACAAACGCTTCCCAGACTTCCCCCCAGAACCAACCTACAACATAACCCTCAACGAAGGCTGGAACTTGATTTCATCGCCATTAATCCAACGTGACGAATCCCTTGATGTGGTATTAGAAAATATATCTGGCAAGTGGGATTACATCCTTGCCTACAATTCAACAGACCCAGACCACTGGAAATCAAATGATATCTCCAAGCCAGGCCCTCTTAATGATTTGACAGAAATAGACCACACAATCGGTTTCTGGATTAACATTACTGAGCCAGGTGGTTGTAATTTGACTTTATCAGGTATAATTCCGACAAACACCCAGATACCCTTGAAAGCAGGCTGGAACTTAGTTGGTTATCCGACACTGAACAATTCAGTTACTGTTGGAGAGGCTTTTTTTGGGACTGGAGCTACCAGGGTTGAGGTCTGTAATACGAGCCAGGCCTACAATCAGATGGAAGTTATGTCAACTTATATTATGAGGCCTGGGGAAGGGTACTGGGTTAAAGTTCCAGCAGATAGTATTTGGGTTGTAGATTGGTAAGGAGAGCACAGTAGGTCATCCATGGAAGTCTGGCTTATTAAAAATGCTCGGTTAAAGGAAACATTTATAAGCATCTCTTTACATATTTACATTAGGGGAGGTTAATGTTAAATATAAAAAATTTACTTACCTTCTCTAGGTCAAGGGGGTAAAAAATGAAAAAAGAAGAGCAATGCATACCTAAAAAAGGAGACTGGGTCGTTATCGTTAAAGACAAAATAGTAGCATGCGAAAGCAATCCAAAAGATCTAATGGTAATTGCGGATAAATATCCACCTGAGGATGTTATTATAGCCAAGGAACCATCTTCAAATTATTGTTATTACTAGGTTTTTTAATGCCAGCTAAATTAACTTTTAAATACCAATTAAAACCTAAACCAGAGAATTAAAACCTAAACCAGAGGGGCCATTATATCCATTAATTCGGATTAGACTATATAATAAAAAAGGAGAAACCAGAACTTTTGAAGGGTTGTTAGACTCAGGAGCCGACGGTTTATTTTTACCACTCTGGCTAGCAGAAATCTTCGATCTTCCCAAGTTAGAGAAGATTGAAACATCTGGCGTTTTAAAGAGCGGCACATGTTATAAAACAAAAGTTGGATTAACTGTAGGAACATCTAAAAAACATAAAGTAGATTTTGGTTTTGTGGACGCGGCATTTCCTGAAACAAATAACGATATACCAATTTTGATTGGAAGGGATCCACTTTTTAAGATATTTGAAGTCACATTTAAAGAATATGCTGCAAAGCCAGTAATAGTCATGGAGCAAAAAGTTTCTCTGAAATAATTATACAAACCGCTCCGAGCAGGGGGTTGGCGTAGCCAAGGGCCAGCACAGGAGCGGAAGGGTGGGCTGTCAGAGGGCGGGTCTTATTGATGTTTCAGTATGGAGGGGGAGGAAGGAAGGAAAAGCAATCCACCAGCAAGGCATATCTCTGCAAAGCAAAACAGATATCATCAACATGCCCCGCCCGAGGCCATATCTTTGGCCGAGGGTTGCGCAGCCTTTCATTCATATTTGCCAGGCGGAGTCCTTATCTACACCCAG
>JAGLSY010000045.1 GCA_023135545.1 Thermoplasmata archaeon
TGAAGCCCGGATTCCATATCACTGGCCTTGGCATCCTTGTCAATGGAAAGAAAGTCGCACAACTCCTCGGCATAACTGCCCCCCATGTTCAGCTGGGTTGCGATGGTCCTGACAACATCCCTGTCCGAACCGGATATTATCTCGGATACATCCTCCCTCTCGAGATCCAGTGGATTTATTCCCTCGGGCGGGAACTTGTAAACCGCGCCTGGCTTCATCTCCCTGTGCCTCCACGAGCGGGATGTCAGGGGCTTGATTATCACCCCATCCAGGACAAGAACCATGTTGCCCTTGCCGAACATCTCTATAATCAGTTTGAACTGGTTATCGGTCCCGAACTCGAGCACGACAATACGGTCAAAATTATGCTGGCTTATGGTATTGAGCTTCTTACCGGCGATATGCTTCCTCAGGAGCATGGCGAAGTTGGGCGGCGGCACATCCGATTTCAAATTGCCTTCCTCGAACCACATGGCCCTCCCAAGTTTTACGACCAGGGTGGCCTTCTCTCCCTTTCTGGAGAGGCGGAGCCAGACCTCTGTAAAGGACATCTGGAATATCTTCTCCACCTGCATCCCCACATAATGCTGGCTCTCCCTGACAAAGGCAGATATGTCGAAGTTGGACATTTGGGTCTTCATTGTTCGGTGATTGGGGAGGTTATTAATAAAGTTATGATTGAAATATAACAAAAGTTTAAGAAGGATTATTTTATGCCAGGATTCACGGCAAGCCGCTGTGGCTAAGGGGTATAGCGATTCATTGGTAATGAATAGGTCGAGGGTTCAATTCCCTCCAGCGGCTTTCTATATTTTTTCTTTAAAGCTGGAGGGAATTGAAGCCAAGCCCGTAAGATAGAAAATGGTATATTTTTCCTATTCACCGCCCTTCGGCCTCTTCTTAATCAGGAAGACCATTAAGATGGATACGAGTACACAGACAGCTATTAAAAATGCTATTTGGCTATCATCACTTTCATGATCTATGGCATCGCCATTTTCAGGGTCTGTTTCGGCATCCATTTCACAGTTTCTCGTCACAATGTCCAGGTCTCCTCCCGTGCTGGATAGGGTATCGGTCGTCTGCCAAAATATGTGCATTCTGTCCCCATATATTCCAGTTTCCAGACCTCTCGAATAAACTCCGCCGTCACGGCCGCTATCTCCTGAGGGTGTCAGCTCTGTCATCTTTCCCCATTTGTCTCCGTTATAGCCACAGGCCACAATGTCCCAATCACTTCCGCTGCTTGTTACCGGGTCATTGGTCTGCCATAGGGCATGGAGCTGTCCATCGAAGGCGGCCAGAATGGGATAGGCATCACTACCGGTATCCTTGTGGCCCAGGATCTCGGAGGAGGTCAGTTCAAGTATGTCACTCCAAGCGGTTCCATCAAACCACCTCAAGACTATGTCATCGTCTTTGCCGGTACCGGTAGCATCATCCGAGGTCTGCCAGACAACATAAAGCTTGTCATCGAACAGACACATGTAAGGGTGCTGGTCATCATCTGTGTCCGCGGCCGGTGTCAGCTCAACAGCCGGGTTCCATTGGCTGCCGTCAAAGGACCTTATGACAATATCGATGTCAGACCCATTGGCCACTTTATCGTCAGTGGACCACACAAGATACATCTCATTCCCGAATACCTTAAGCCGGGGCGAGTGGTCGCTCCCCTCATCCCCCACTGTCGGCCTTGGGGCCAATGACCAGGTGTTTCCGTCAAGGTATTTCAAGACTATGTCAGCGTCATCGCCATCAGAGGTCGAATTGTCCCAGCTTTGCCATGCAAGATACAATTTCCCGGAAAAAACGCAGAGTTGAGGTGAGTAATCATCGCCTGTATCTTCAGCATCCGTGACCTCCGCAACATCACCCCAGCCGGAGCCGTCATAACATCGTATGACAATATCCCAATCGTCCCCCGTGCTTTCACCGCCATCGTTTGTTGCCCAGGCAACATAGAGCTTGCCGTCGAAGACCGCGGAGGACGGTGACGAATCACCCCCGTCATTATCAATGGATGACACTTCAACCGAACTTTCCCAGGTTTCCCCATCATAACTTTTCATAACGATATCCATGTCCGTGCCGGTTGTTATATCCGGGTTCGTGCTGATATACACCACATAAAGTGAATTATCGTACTCTATCGCCAGAGGGGACTGGTCGTCGCCTCCATCGTCTGGTGTGATTTCCACGCTCTCTCCGTACGTCACCCCTGCACCTGTGCCGGTAAACACAAGGGTCAGGAGAATTAAGATTGCAAATACCCATGTCAAGTTCCTATTTTTCATTCTCATCACCATCCTCAAACTTTCCTGTCATATTTTTCTTGTTCATAAGAAACAGCAGAATGACTATGATAATCAATGATATCACATTTGACAACAACAGCAACACGACGATGTTGTCGTCAAAGGATGAGGCTGGCAAGACAGTTATCGTCTTCTCGACCGCGTTGTTGCTGAGATCCCTCTCCGTGATATTTGAACTGACGGTAATCCATAATGATCCGGTACCCGGTTCGGCCATCCATTTCAGGGTTGTGGTGTTCGAGCCGTCAGCACGGACAAATATATCCGTACTATCGACCGGCACGCCGCCGGTCTCGGGATTTCCATTGTACAGGTGAACCGTGGCCCAGCTGTCTATCTGGCCCCTGTTCATTACAGTTACGGTCAGCGTCAGAAGCTTTCCTTCCTCGGGGACCGATGGTAAAAGAGATACATCGTCAATAGTGATTTGCATATCCGGAAGGCCCTCCAGAACTGTGATGTCCATTGATGTCGAATTACCAAGTTCCTTTGAGGTTACGATGGCCGTGACCGTGTGAATTCCCTCTATACCCGGCGCGGTTATCCTGACCGCAAAGTTGCCTTCAATATCTGTCATAGATGTCCAATGGCCGGTATCTGCATCTGTCGTGACCATGACATCAGCATATTTTACAGGATGATAGCCATCCAGCATTGCGGTTCCATTGACCCAGACAAAAGATTCCTTTTCGTATTCGTGGGAAGAGGCAGCGAGCTGGAGGCATATCTCATAAAAACCAACTGTCAAGGTTTGGTCATCTGTCCTGTTAATGTTACCGTACTGGTCGGTGGCGGTTATGGCATAGGTAATTGTAGTCTCTGCAGGATTTACGCCGATGTGAGCACTGTAAAGATTGGAACCTGTGGCGGTCATGTTGATATTTACCGGAGCATTCGCACCTATACTGTATCGCATCAAGATGCCGTCTTGTTTCGCGATACCCAGGTTATCCTCCACCAAGGCAAATATCGTAACACTGTCTTTTGATGTCGGTGCCGGTGGGTTGAGGTAAACGGAAGAAATGAGGGGTGGTGTTGTGTCGGTCACATCGATGGAGGCCGTTATATTATTATTTGATATGTCAGACTCTTCCGGAATGCAAGAAGAGATAACGGCATGAATATTATGAATTCCGGGTGTTGTGGTCCAGGGGATGGATATGGTCATGTTTTCCTCAGCTGCCAGGGAAAAGTTCTCCACATCTATGAGCTGGCCCTTGGGTATGGGATTGCCGTCATAAAAGGAGATATTGGCCTGGCACCATACCTTGCCAATGTTCTCGATGTTGCATGATATTGTAACGACCTCCCCTTCTTTCGGTGAGGGATTGGAAAATGTGATATTGCCATTGAATGCGAGATCGGGTCTGGGTGTAAGAACTGTCAGCGTGCTTTGGTTCCAGCCGATCAATGTGCTTACCGTCACAGTTACATTCACAGTATAATTCCCAGGGGTGGACGGGGCTGTTATTGTGATACTATAATGACCTGATGCGTCTGTTGTGATATTGTATTCATCCAGATATCCAATTGTGTTGTTGATCCTTATGCCCACATCACCGCCTTTGACCGGGGTTCCCGAATCTCCGTCAATGAACGAGGTTCCCTGAATGCCCACGAGCGACGACGGGCCGCATGTCTGAGGAATGATCTCCAACTCGACCTCTATCCAGGTGGCGGCCATGACCCCGCCTGAAAAGGCGATGGATAAGGTCAAAGCTATAACGAACCCGCCTACCAAGATATTCCTGTAACTAGCCAACATATGACACCCGCTTCAGTTGGAAATGGTCCATACACATCCTGACGAAACTTTAATCCAATATCCGTTTCCACATGACATTGTGTCTGAACCCGCCATCACATTTAACCCATATGGTGCGACGGGATCAAAGGCCTCGACCATTTCATAAGGTATTCCGCTCAATGCTTCTTCGACGGTCTGGTCGGTAAAACACGAATAGCCAACGAAGTTCCAACCGGTTTCCAATTGGATGCTCGTGATCGTAGGGACCAGACCCACAGTGATCATATGATCTCCCACGACACTGACATTCATCCATAGAGCATTCGTATAGTTCAAGGTCCATAGATCGTCCAGAACATCGGGCCTGTAAATCGAGTTGGTCTTCCAATGGTCAGTGGTATCGGATGCGTTATAATACTGGGCGTAATCCCATGAAACCGTCTGGAGAACACTTGTCAGACTGTTGTCCTGAAGAATAAGGGGAGTCGATACCAGGTTCCAACCTTCCACTAGGCTCTTGACGAATTTACCGACCTTTATCTCGTTCGCGTCCTCGTTGCCGACATCGTCAACGGCCCTTACAACGTAAAAATAGTTTTGCCAGTCACCATCTCCCGCACCTATGTCCGTCCATGAGTTGCCGGTTGTGGTATTATAAGGCGTGGAGTAGCTTATATCTGGAGATATGTCCCTGTATATTGTATAATGAGAAAAGTCTGGTGATGGGGATGGACCCCAGGAGAGCATTATGTCATTCCCGCTGAGGGTTATCTGCAAATCGGACGGGGGGTCTGGTGCAGTGTTATCAATTTCCACCGAGATATCCGTTGAGTATCCGATATTACCGTTGTTATCTGTTGCGTTCGCATCGATCGTGTGAGTTCCGTCGGCCACGGTGGTCGAATCCCACATGTATTCCCAACCAAAGGCGGTCTGGATACATGGTTGTGGAGGTCCTTTATCTATAGAGACATAAACGCATTTGATACCGCAATCGTCCGCCGCATAGACAATTATACGGACCTGGCCAGAATGGGTTGTACCTTCCCCGGGTGTATCTATGTTAACCGTGGGAGGTGTGTGGTCTGTCGGGGTAACCACCGCCGACTTTAAAATACTGGTATTTTCATTGGATGATTTATCAATGGCCGTCACCCCGAAATAATACTGAATGTCGTTGGTCAAACCGGAGACATGACACCATGTGGCTGATTGGTTATCATCCGGTGAGCCAAGATAATAGGTTGCAGATGTTGTCAAATTGAAATTGATGGTGTCGTAATATATCCTATACCCGGCAATGTCCGGTTCAACGCCGGGCAGCCAGCTGATATTGACCAATCCGCCTATACCCAGATCCTCGGCATAGACCTCCGCGACCGCGGCAGGTGGTGTGGTGTCTGCAGGTACTCCGCTATCCTCCGCCGATTGTATCCCCTCATTTCCGGCTATATCGAACGCAGATATCACGTAATAATAGGTCGTGCCATCCGTGAGGCCGGTGTCCAAATAAGAGTTGGTGCTCGATGTTGCAATTAGACTATATGAAGAGCCGGAGACCAGACTGCGATAAATGTTATAGCCGGATATGTCAAACTCCACATTTGCATCCCATTGAATATCCAAAGCCCTCCCTTGAGGCGGGGCAGTTACGCGAAGGTTAAGCACTTGGCTGGGGGGGGTCAGATCAACGGTACCGAAGATGTTGACATCATCTATCCAGAATCCGATATCTGTCGCGGTCTTATCCGAATAGAAATCAAAGGTCACCAGGGCGGTGTGCCGGGTGTATCCGGAAAGGTCTATCTCAACAGAGTACCAGCCATCACTGTAATCCCCTGTCAGGCCGCCGTAGTAATCCCAGCTGTTTCCGTTGTCAACAGATATTCCAATGAATAGGAAATCGAAATCCTGCTCTGTCCTGCCAGTGAGCAGAAATTGGAGTGTTGCCGCCTCGGCGTAAGTGAGGTCAAAACTATGGGTAAGGTATTCATCCATACCGTTCCCGTATTCGCCTGTTCCATCGCTGCCGCACCACCAGGATGTATCGAATGAATAATAGTCTGTGCTCACCTGGTGCCAATTCGGCTGTGTCGAGTGTGTGGATGTCCATTCATTTGTTCCTGATTCCATATCATCATAGAAGAAAACGGATGCTATTTCGAACTCGTCGATGTAAATCCCCTCCCTTGTGGTGCTTAAATCACTCGTGAACCAGAGACGTATCTGGACATTGCTGTAGCCGCACTCCGGTGTCAAATCCAGATGATCGGTCTGCCACCATATCCTAGCATAGATATCTGGGTCATATGCATCATACTGGTATTCGTCAGCTCCGTCATTTAAAAGGAGGAGGTCACGCCAGCCGGCCCCCCGGTTCACAGATATTCTGAAGGTGTCGTAGAAATCTTCTGCATCCATCCAGAACACACAGGCAAGGTATGCATTGGAATAACCGGTCAGGTCAACGGTGACCTCGGCATAGCTGTCCATGTAATCGTCATACTCATTACCAGTGCCAGTTATCTCTATATTGTCAATATACCAGCCTTCCCTTACCTGCAATCCATCACTGTGGATTTGGAATAGGATATAGGCTCTTTGGCCGTCAAATGCACTGATATCCAGAGAGCCGCTCGACCACCAGATGCCATCCCAGGTATCATCATAATCCCCGGAATCATAGTTGTCGCTCAATGTATCCACTGTTGTCCAGCCGGGGTCATTAGGGTCTGCATAGTTCGTTGTTGCCATTTTCACATAAGCATAATCATACCCATCCTCAATATCGAGCCAGTAATGATAGGAAAGGCTGCACCCGGTCTGGCCAGTGAGGTCCACTTCCTTCTTCATGTAGGCATCCATAAAATCGTCATAATGCTGATCGGGGTTTGTGTAGTCAATTTCTATCCACCATTCGTCTATGTAGCCTGTGTCGCCTGTCCAAGTGTCCTGAACCCATAAATCCCATTCTTGATTGATCAACTCTCCGTTGAAATCACTTATTCCAGTCACTGTCAAGTCTATATCCCAGTCATCATCTATGTCATCATCAAACCCGCCATCAGTACTGGTGCCATAATTGTCCCATAATCGGTAATTGTACGTAAGGTCAAAGTCATTGAGTTCGACAATCAGATCGCTGACGTATGTGTGCTGAACAAGTATGTGGACATCAACACTCGTCACAATGGCACCGGCAGGGGCACTATCTATAACGATGGCACTATAAGTCCAGCTCCCATCATCTGGAATTGCCACGTCCGTGGTATTCTGGCCGCTTTCCCAATCAGTGATAGAGGCCACACTTCCAACGGCTGAGCAATAATAGCTGTTGGAAGGACTGGCAGGGCTGTACCTAACTGTGCTTGGGCCCCAGTAGTCCTCCCCATCGGCCGTATTATAGTCCCCTACGGTCCAACCATCTATCTGTTCCGCGTACTCGGCGGTGTCGTAGTAGATCGTATGAGAGCCGGTAGTACCGCCGACTCCAGCACAATAGAGACTGGAGCTCCCATAACATGGGCGGTCGGTTGTGGATGCCCAGTAATCTGCTCCATTGCCTGCATCCAGGTCGGTAATGGTCCATCCATCGGTCCCGGTCTCGAAATCATCGTAAAAAATATAAGATTCCGGGGAGGCGCGAGTGCCGGTCCTGGCAGATGGCTCAATGTCAGGATTCACCGCTCCGTGTCCGTGTGTGTTTACGTCAGAATAACAGTGCTCTACGTCAAGGTTGCCTGATGTACGGGGAACGGTGTCTAAGTCCTCTGCCGCAGGATTAGATAGGGTGTCCTGTTCAGTGTAATCTGTAGCGATACTAGAAAACGAAACAAGTATCAGCACTGCAAAGACTATGAGAGAGAATGTTTTGCTGGTATTGTGCGGTTTGTCATGTTTCGTTCCTATCCTCATATTTCTACCTCAGATAAACAGAGGTCGCCCCATTAAAAGGAGAAAGCACCAGGATAGTGATCCTCTTCTTCAGGATTGGA
>JAGLSY010000046.1 GCA_023135545.1 Thermoplasmata archaeon
AATGAGCGGTGTTCAAGTCCGGCCGCCGAATGTTTTACTAGCTTAGATAAGCTAGCAAATATACGTTAAAATAATCTGTATTATGTCTCTATATTATAGATAATAAGTAATATCTATTATTTATTGTAACAATACAAACCTTTATAATATATAAGCAATTGTCCGGCTTTACTTTGGGGAGCAGTGATAGATAATTCCTGAAGAACAAAAACAAAAAGAAGTGATTGAAATGGACGAATACGAACCAAGATCGAGAGTAGAATTTGAAACACTAAGCAGTGAGAAAGTAAACTTTGGAAGGAACAACTTCCTTGAGATTGCCAGAAAGAAGGCAAAGACAGACGATGGCGACAACGAGTTCATCTCTGTTTCAAGGGGATACTATCTTCCAGACGGCAGCGAGAGATTCAAGAAATCCCTCACCATTCCGGATGATGAAGAGATAAGGAATTTCGTTGCTGACAAAATAAAGAACATGTAAATGCGGAGGCTTGCGCCTCCATTTACATTTTTTTTTATTGTTATCCAGTAGGGGTATAAATGGCCAAGGAAAAAGACTCCGAGAGCATATTCGATACAAAAATGATAATCACCATTATTCTGGCAATCGTCATTATCAGTGCCGGAGTGCTTGGCTACAAATACCTCGTTGGGACCCAGGACCCCTTTACGGGATCCGGGCAGGTGGCCCAGATGGGGGATAGGGTTGCCATCAACTATACTGGTATGTTCGAGGATGGTAGGGTTTTCGATACCTCTCTGATCGACGTGGCAGACAATGATATTCTCTATCCGAAGGCTCTTTCCTTCCAGGAGAAGGCCGGATACCAGCCCCTTATTTTCACCATCGGTGAGAATGAGGTGATAGACGGCTTCGAGGAGGGTGTTCTGAACATGGGTATAAACCAGACAAAAACCATCTATGTTCCTCCGGAGAAAGGATACGGGGACGCCAATCCCGACCTCATCGAGGAGATGAGCCTGGTTGAGGTCCTTCCGATGTACACTTCAGACCTAAACAAAACCGCCTTCAAGGATGCTTATCTCCTTGATGCGGTGGTAGGCACGACGGTTACTGACATAAACTGGGGCTGGAATGCCACGGTATATTTTGTGGATGAGTATCTGGATGAGGTAATCCTGAAACATGAGCCGGCCATGGGTGAGATTTTGCACTACAACAAGGCCTGGGACTGTGAGGTGATCGGGATAGACAGCTCCTCCAACGGCGGCGAGATTACCATCCGACATCTCCTGACTTCATCAGATGAGAACAAGATTTACCTTCAGGATGATATGGGAAGACCCTTCATTGTCACCGATGTGGACACTGACGCGGGGATTGCTGCCTTGGACTTCAACAGGGAAGTTGTCGGCAAAACCCTGGTGTTCAAAATCACCCTGGTGCAAATTATAGAGGAATAAGCCTGAAACAGCAATTGGCCCTCAGTTTTCTATTGATTGTTTTTTGGATATGAGAGACTTGAGGCTTTTGCTTATCTTGTTGAACCATCTCATGAATCTTTTGCTCCTGACGAGCCAGACTGCAAAAATGGCCAGGAGGATTCCGAATACAATATCAATGAACCAATGAATGCCCAGATAAAGCACTGAAAGACCTATGAGGATGCACATGGCCAGGATAAAATATGCAAAAAATTTGTATGCACTATTTTTTCTAAGGGGAAGGAGAAGCAGGAATATGGTTACAGGGCCGCTCACATGGCCGCTTGGGAAGCAGTTGTCCAGGGGGTCAAAGGCGCTTATGAACTTTATCAGATTGGGCTGGGAATAAAGAATCGGCTGGGCCGGACTAAGAGCGAAGTAGCCTGGCGTACGAACGGCGAAGAATATGTAAAAGGGTATCAGAACTGCATAGTTTATGGCAAAGGCCAGTGTGTATTCTCTCATTCTCTTCCTGTCGTCCCTGACCATGTACATCAGCGGTGTGAAGAGCAGCAGGAAAATGTAAGAGTAAAGGTAGATGAAAATAAATGTCCAGTCCAGAAAATTACTCCGCAGACCGTTCTGAACGGCCCACACCACCGCTCCGTTGAAGCTGAGCTGATAAATAAGGTGGGTGTAATCATTTACCCCTAGAGCGGTTATGGCCTCATTCGTGATATTTTCAATGTAGACAGCCAACAGTATCAGGATGAGGACAAGCACGTACTTCCAGTTATTTTTAATTCCCCTGATTATGGTTTTCATGGGCAGCTTTCTTAAATCGGCAAAGGCGTAGAGGCCGATGGCCAGCCCGCATATCAGGGAGATGGCGAGTATGAGAATGAAGGTCGTGTACGTCATCTAAGGCACATAGAGGCCAGTTGATTGAAGTTTATATATTTATCGGGCACGGTGAGTGTTGTAGATTTCGATTACGTCCTTGTACACCTGAACTAGCTTCTTCCCGCTCTCCGTGTTGTCAAACATCTCGGCTCCCAGGGTGGTGTTCTTCTTCAACTCATCCCTGTTGTTGAGCGTAGCTAGTATCTGTCTGGCACAGTCCTCTGGCTCGTTTTTGAAAAGGTGGCCATTGTACCCAACATTTATTATGTCTGGTATCACCCGGTGATTCAGGCCGGCCACGGGAAGTCCCATGGCAAGGGCCTCCAGCATGACTATACCCAAGGTTTCGAAGGGCGAGGCAAGAACAAAGGCGTCGCCTGCAGCATAATACTGGGGCAAAACCTCATCCGGAACAAAGCCTGTGAACTTCACCATGTTCTGCAACTTCATGTCACTAACCATCTTCTCGTAATACTCCTTGTCCGGGCCAGAGCCAACCACCAAAAGTTGAATGTTTGGCTTTTCCTTTTTTATCTGGGGAAGGGCCTTGAATATGAGCTCGAGATTTTTCTCCCTTGAGACACGGCCAACATGGACTAGCACATCGGAATCCGTGAGCCCCAGTTCCTCCCTGATTCCGGAGCCGTTGACCTGCGGGTTGAAGGTGCTTCCATCGATTCCGGGGGCGACTACATTGGAGTACCTCATGTTGGGGCATTTCTCCTTGAGTTCCTTCAAAGCCGCCTCGCTGGGTGTTATCACGCCGTCACTCCTGGCTATGAGTATTTTCAGATAAATCCAGGACAGGTAAACCATGAGGTCCTCATCCAGCTGAACAGGGTAATAATGATGAGCCTCGGTTACCCAAGTATGGAAGTTGAGAAGACACGGTCGGTCGGTTAGGTTGGCACCTATCATGGATTTCAACGCCATGAAGGCTATCCCGTGGTTGTGCAGGATATCGATGTCGTGCTCGAGTATCAGGTCGGTCTTCCATTTTGACGGGAGAATGGGCAGCTTGTAGTCCGGGTACTGCTTGAAGGTCTTTGCTTTGAAGAGAAATACTTTATCGTCATCGGGCGAGACCATGGTTTTATCTCCGGGCGCAAAAATGAAGACATCATGCCCGAGAAGCTCAAGGCTCTCTCTAAACTTGATTATGGAGGTTACCGTGCCATCCCTTGTGGGCAGCCAGGAATCCGTGAACATACCTATCCTCATTTCTTGGCCTCCGGTCCCCGATGATGTCGACCACCAAATAGTATGAGGTTATCCCCGGTCCCGGAGAAGGCTGCGGCAGATATGGCTTTTTGAATCTCTATCTTGGCATTTGACACGGCATCGACCATGCCCGAGCCCGAGGCCAGATAACAGGCTATCAGGGTCGAATAAGCACAGCCGGTCCCTCTGAATTCTCCCGAAATTCTCTGGCCTGTAAACATTCTGAAATCCCTGCCATCAAAAAGGGTGTCCACAACCACATCACCCGGCCTGTGGCCTCCCTTGACCAAAACATATTTGGCCCCTATGTCGTGTAGAAGCTGGCATGCTTTTTTTATTTCTTCATCGCCTTCAATCTTTATGCCGGTTAATTTCTCGGCTTCCGGTATGTTGGGCGTCAGTAATGTGGATATGGGTATCATGGTTTTTTTGAATGCGCTGGCAAAATCATGGGTAACCAGTTCTTGACCGCTGGAAGAGCCGAGAACCGGGTCAACCAATATCGGTATCGATATCTCATTCAAAATACGGGCCACACATTCAATACTGGCCGGCGAGTTCATCAGGCCGATTTTGATGGCTCCCGGGTTCTGAAAATCCATGGCTGCTCTGAGCTGTGAAACTATCAT
>JAGLSY010000047.1 GCA_023135545.1 Thermoplasmata archaeon
CCCTGATGTCGGCGGATATTCCAGCCCCGCCTGATGAATCTATTCCAGAAATGCAGACTATGCCTGACATCGGACAGGTATCGGCTTTAAATTATTAAAAAACCTACTTTTATAACTATTATGGGTAAATATTTATAGACAGGGACAATCTCAACCAGTTATATCCGATTGGTCCAAATTGGTTTCTAAATGCGCAATCCGCAAGCGAATGTACGCATTTAGAAAAGCAAATACGACTCTCAACAATAAATATTCAAAGGATTTGATTCGGAATGGACGAGGAGTTGGAAGAAATAAGAAGAAAGAGAATGGAGGAATTGATGATGAGTGCAGAATGGCCAGATGGCCCTCAAGAAGTTACAGATCAAAATTTTGAAGAGTTTGTGAGCAAATACAATGTTGTATTGATAGATTGCTGGGCATCGTGGTGTGCGCCCTGCATAAGGCTGGGACCAATCATTGACGAACTGGCCGGCGATTTCAAAGGCAAGGTTGCCATTGGAAAGCTCAACATAGATGAGAACAGGGACGTGCCTATGAAGTTTGGAATAATGAGCATTCCCACCATGCTGTTTTTCGTTGATAATCAACATGTCGACACGGCCGTTGGAGCCCTGCCGAAAGCCAATATCGAGCAGACGTTGAATTCACTGCTATGATGTGGCAGGAATGATTTCATGGAAGTACTGGATGTTGCCATAATAGGGGGAGGGCCCGCGGGTCTCACGGCAGGCATCTATGCCTCGAGAAGCGGGCTGAAGATCCTGATGTTCGAAAAGGGAATTAGCGGCGGCGCGGCCAACACTGCCCCCTGGGTCGAGAATTACCCGGGATTCGAGGCGATAGAGGGCATGAAGCTGATGGATATGATAGGGGCCCAGGCAAGAAAATATGTGGAGGTCAAGGCCGGAGAAAGCATCGAAAGTCTGGCCAATGATGGTAATGAATTCATCATAAAAACCTCCAAAGGAGAATACAGAGCAAGAGCCATAATCTACGCAACCGGCTCTGTTCACCGGAGACTTGGCGTTCCGGGAGAGGGGAGTTTGCTTGGACGGGGTGTTTCTTACTGCGCCACCTGTGACGGCTTCTTTTTCAGGGAGAAGAAGGTGGCCATAGTTGGCGGAGGAAACAACGCGGCCACCGAGGCTATATACCTTAAAAAACTGGGAATTGATGTTACAATTATTCACAGGAGAGATGCCCTCAGAGCGGAGGAAAGCCTTCAGAATACCATAGCCAGCATGGGAATTAATGTAATTTATGATTCTGTTGTGGAGGAAATATTTGGCGAAAAGAAATTGGAAAAACTGAAGCTCAAGAATGTTAAAACATCAGATATTTCCGAGATAGAATTTGACGGCGTGTTCATCTCCATAGGCGACATACCGCAGATAGAGCTGGCCAAAGAACTTGGTGTCGGAATCAACGATGACGGTTACATAGATGTGGACCGGACGCAGAGAAGCAGCATTCCAATGGTCTATGCGGCCGGAGACGTTACCGGCGGCTTCAGGCAGATCATAACGGCGTGTTCTGAGGGAGCTATCGCCGCAAACAGCGCCCACGAAGACCTGGCAAAACCGTATTGGATATAGATTTCTTATAACTGCTCAGAGCAGAGTTCGGGGAGTTCATAGAGTTCGGGATTGCTGGAAATTGTACCCTTGAGTTCGGGAGTATTCAAATTCAAGGCGTTCACCCTTCAGGAATTAACTCACTAAACTCATTAAACTCTTTAACTCCTCAACTATTATAGAATATCCCGAACCTCATCATCTCCCATCTGGTGTGGTGCGAAGAATTTTTGAATTTCCTCGACAAGTTTGTTCTTTTTGAAGGGCGGCAAAATCATGTAGCCAGGATTTCTGGAAAGGTCAACCGGCGGCTTCCTGAACTCGGCCAATTCCATGAAGCCCGCCCTCTGGAAGAATCGTGAGGCTTCGGGTGTTAGCGGCTTGGTTATCAAATACCCGACACTGTGCTTGGCTCCCAGCATCAGCAATCTGTGGCCTATCTTGGTTTTTCTAAGGGGGACGATGGTCTCGATGGCCCGCAGCACCCAGACCGACGAACCGTCCCTTGCAATATCATCCCACTCCTCGATGAAGACCCATGAAACGATGTTCCTGCCCTTGGCCGCCACGATGAATATGGGTCTGGGAAACTTCCTGAGCCACATCTTGAATGTGTTTCTGTAGCCTATTATTCCCAGACCTCGAAAGAACTCGAAGCCGCCGCCTGCAAGATCGCCTTCTTCAACACCCACTATATGAAACCTTTCTATCTCTGAGGCTTCGTCTAGTTTAAGGTATTCGATGTCCCCGCTCCTTCCTAGTGTTTGCAGGCTCTCACTTCCATTGATGTAGGTGTTGATTGACCGACTTCAGTCGTGTTATGGCCTCAATCGGTGTAAATCACCCATACATCGGCGTTGTTTCGCAGGATCATGTTAAGGTCCGTGCTGGTTATCTGTGCCTTCTCAAGGAGTATCGGCAGCCACTCATCGGGTGCTATCTTCCTTGTACCGTCCTCCCAGACCGCTGCAATGTTGGCGCATTTCAGAGGCTTGCCCGTTATATTTATCCTCTCTGCTGCGGCGTTCCTGAAGGTCTGGTGTATGATGCACATGGAATTGATCACGCATGGCTTGTATACCGAATTATAATACTCGGCCACATCGGTGTGTATCTTCGAGAACTCGCCAATCCTCTTGGTGTACTCCTGCCAACCCCTCGTGAATGGACACTTCTTCGTTACGGCGCAGTTGGGGGTTATGCTTATTACCTCCTCGAAGGCGGATATTATGGATTCGCCGTTGACGAGAGCCTCAAGGAAATCATCCCATGTGTCATATTCCTCGACCGGCATGCTCTTGGCAAGTGATGTTGCAAGGCTGACCAGGTAATTGTTCATCCCACTGGCACCCTGTTTGTCTGCGATGTCCTCGAGGAAAAGGCAGGCAGCTACATCCACAAGCGGATTGTCGTCTATCAGGGATCTCCTTTCGGTTTTTTGGGTTTCAATTATTTTTTCTGACATTTTTCTTCACCTCCTATTCTTCCTCCTCGCCTTTAAGTCTGGCTCCCTTCATCAATATGGCATAGACACAGGCATAGTTCCTCAGAAGACTGCGAACATATTCGGGGTTGATGCCTATCTTTCTCAGGGCATCCTCCGTTATCTTCGTTTCTCCCGCGAATCCCCTTGCCGCCAACTGAAGACAATCCAGCTGCTGGTCGGCGATCGCGATGTTCTTGGAAACCTCTTCCCTGAACCTCTGGTGGATCACACAGAAGTTGCAGACCGCCGTGTCACGGACGCTGTTGTTGTACTCATCGGCAACCGCCCTGTCTGCCCTCGGAAGTTCTCCCACACTGTATCTTATTCTCACGGTCGTGGGGTTGAACACGCATGTCTCCAGAGCATAGATGTATCCGACAACATCGCCGTCAACATCGGTGATTGCCAGGTCGGTCAACGCGGTAACAGCACCCTCAATTGAAAAGGCGGTTCTGCCTTCCCTGAGAGCAACGTTAAAGGACGGCCAGCCCATGTATGCTTCCTTGCCCATTCTTTTGGCCAAGCTTTCTCCTACTCTAGCCCAATATTGGATGGTGCCTTCGACACCAGCCTTTTCGCTCATATCTTGAATCAAAGATACGAGTGCTACATCTAACAAATTACTTCACCTCCTGTTTATCTTTTTTCTCTCCTGTTTTATCCATTTTTTTGATATTGATACGCTTGTACACGGTGTGTCGGCCCTTGGACGCCGCAATTATGAGGTCCGAATCAATCAGAACTCTCAGGGCTCTAAGGACTGCCGTGTATTTCACTTCCTTCTCCACGCTCTTCCTCAAGTTGGGAAGGGTGATGCCAGCTTCTGTAATTTCATTGTACACTATGGTTTCTGCCTCGTCCAGCTCCTTGAGTGATTTCACCAGCGGCTTTTCCTCCTCGGCCGGGGTCGCATCCGTTCCTTCCTTATCAGACTCCTTGGCTTCGGA
>JAGLSY010000048.1 GCA_023135545.1 Thermoplasmata archaeon
CTGTACACCACATTACTATGGTGTATTCAACACCTGATGAAAGGGTCGCAGGAGATGAAAATTCTATATCATACCAATCATCGTAAGAACCTGGTATGGTACCATCGGCTATTATTTCCCCTGTTAGATAGGCTAATGGATGGTGGGATGCGTCTGTAGTCCAGATTTCACAATTCAAGTCTCCGGAACCGAAGAAGTTCCAAATATACACTGAAACCTTGGATAGAGGACCATTCATGTTTGGAATGAAAGTCTGACTATACCAATCATTTAGGGTAATTCCATGCAATTCATCATTCCATGTTTGCTCTTGGTCCAGAACATCAGCTGGTGATGGATATCCTGTGCTCAAGTCCGCAAACGGCTTCGCAGAATCCTCTGCAACCACCGTGTTGTTCGGTGAAATTATCACTACACTTGCACAGACCATGATGCTTACCAACATTATGGCCAGTATCTTTTTCATCTCTCTCATTTCATTCATTTTATCACCACCTTCTCCACCTCAATAATATCCGATCCTGAACGTTATGGTCGCTCGATAGATTCCTTCAGAAGTTCCACCAGGCACGGTGACGAACCATTGCACAATGGTATCACTCAGACCCTGGTAGTCGGCTCCCTGCGGCCCGTGGACCGTCGTACTGTTCAATGGAGCTGGCACTACCCAATCAGAAGATAATGCCTGGCTCCCATTCCCCCATACACCAAGCTGCTGGTTCACACCTGGGAATGGCCTTCCGACAGGCCAGGTGCTGTTTATCTGCGTGTTCGTGTCATTCGCAAAGGCACTGGTCGTCCTGATCGCCACATCCGTGGGTGGTATGAACTTGGTGTTGTCAGTCGTCTTATTCAGCCTCGGTATCGAGACGTTCACGTAATATGGAATATTGGACGAGCAGTTTATCTGGCTGTTCGGGAACAACTGTTGTGAAATGGTTCCCGGAGGTGCGTTTCCGGATGGACTTCCTGATACCGTTATATTGGTGAACCTGAACAATCCGAACTCCTCAAAAGTGGAATTGACAGCATCAATGTAATTCGCGTCAACTATGGTCATCACAAAATCCCAGGTATCCGGGTCGTTGAAGCTTAAGGCACCATTATTGATGTTCGAGGAAGGCCCATTGCCAAAGCCCTGGCCATCGGCCGCCCAAAGCTGGGGACCAAGTGTCAGGTTAATATAGACATAATAATGGTCTCCGGGGCCAGCCTCGAGACCGCTGTTGACATACTGGACCTCATTGACACCCGGGCTTCCCCCGGGATATATCATTCCACCTGTGTCCGCTCCCAGGGCAGGACCTTCTTGCCACATGGCCTGGAAATTTCGTGTTCGGTTGTAGTCAGTATCATCCGGGTCCGAGGATGGGACGTTTCCATTGTCATGCCATGCCGTGAGCAAAACCCAGATATCATCCTCGCCATCTGCATAGAACTGGTCAATGCCGTTTATGGTGTAATTGACCTCGGCCATGAAAGTATAGGTGGTTTCCACATTCACCTGCTGGTTGAGTTTTGATGTGCGTCCAGCATCGCTCGTTTTCCACATGTCTATGTCGAAGTTGTGGGGGAAAGCCGAGTTGACGGTTATGGTGGTTCCGATATCCTCTGTAGATGGATAGAACCCGATGGCACCGCTGGGCCCCACGATGAGTCCCGAGCTGGGGCTGGTATAGGATTTCATGGCTACACCGATCAATTTACCAGTACCAGGGGCGAGGTTCCATGAGAAATCAACAATATTGTCTGTACCGGCCGGATGCTGGTACACGACACCGCTGCCAGCATTCTCACCGACTATAACGGCCAGAGAGCCGTCTGGATGCCAGTCAACATCGTAGTAATTATCTGGCTCATTGCTCAATGCTTTCAAACTGCCAGGATTATATTTCCATATATTAGCATCGGCACTGCCGAAGTAGTTACCCACAATTAGACCATAATCATTTGATGCATAATCCGGGCACCAGTCTATTGCATTGAGCATGCCTATGGAGGTGTTGTCCTGAAATATCGTGGTGGCTGTGGTATCTCCTGGTATTCCGTATGAGTACATGACTCCCAGATAACCGGAGGTGTCGTATCCGATTGCATAATAGGATTCTCCGGCGTACTGGCCGTCCCAGGCGACATCTGTCAATAGCTCATCATTGTCCAATCCGCTGTAGGCCTCGATCCACCCACCGGGGTAATTCGGGCTCCACCATGCGGCATACGCGCCGCCCAGAGTGGTCCGACCGACAGCCAGGAATCCATAGTTGTAACTTCCGTCAAAGTAATTATTGCAAACCTCCACACCATAAAATATGCCCTGGGTTGGGGGACTGGAACGGTCGAGGAATCCATTGGTTTCATCCCAGGTATATGCAAAGGGATTTGCATTGGAATCTCCCACGATGTAGAACATGTTTGCAACGTCATCGTAGACAATGTCCGCGAAATGGTCGATAGGTGCGCCAGTAGTATATTCCAATGACCAGGCTCCGGTTTCTCTTGTGAACTTGTATATCTCGCTATCGAAGCCATTCACTCCCAGTGCAAAATCACCGGATTCATGCCAGGCTACCCTAGTAATACCAGTGGGGCCGAAATTCATGTAGGTCTGGAAGGCCATTTCCACCGATGGGTTGACGGTCCAGGACATTCCGTTCCCATCATTGCTGAATGCAACCCCTCCATTGGCATACACATTGCTGCTCGCGTAATACCAGTATATCCCGCAACTGGCATCAGCGTGCATCACGATAGCATATTCGGTGCCCAGGTTTAGGATCGCAGGGGTGGAAAAGGTTATGTCGAACCAACTTGGTCCCGGAATGCTAGTGGCTGGAATTACCTCTGAGGTTATGACGGCACCAGCAAGAGGGCTTTCTGCTTGATCGGTGTTGTATATTTTGAAATAGACACTCCCGGTACCACCTCCCAGAGCCATAAACAGCGATATCTTGGCCAATTCTCCACCCATAGTAGGCCTGAAGGACTGGGATCGCCATGAGGCCCCGGAAATTGTGAAGTATGTTCCACCAAATGCTTGCTGGTCTATATCCAGAGTTCCTCCAGGTCCCGGATATCCGGTGTCCAATCCCGCAAATACCTGTGCAGAATCCTCTGCTATCACCGTGTTGTTCGGTGACACTATTATCAAACTAGCGCAGACCATGATGGTCATAACCGCCATGGCCAGTAATTTCTGTATTATTTTCATTACATCTCCTCCTAATAATACCCTATTTTGAATGTGATGGTCGCCTGATAGATGCCTTCCAGAGTTCCGCCAGGAACTGACGCATACCAGTCGATCGTCGTGGCTCCGTATCCATTGAAGTCGGAGCCCCATGGCCCGTGGGCCGTCGTTCCATTTTGTGGCACTGCCACAACCCAGTCAGCGAAGGGCTGGCTGGTGTTTCCCCATGCGGTGAGGTTCACATTTGCTCCATCAAATGGCCTTCCAAAGGGCCAGGAGCTGGCTATCATGCTGTTCGTGTCATTTGCCAAGGTGCTTGTCGATCGAATTGCAATGTAAGTGGCATCTATGGTTCCCCCGCCTCCCTGTCTTGCCAGGTTGGGAATTGAGATATTCATGTAGTAATCCACGTTGGCCGAGCATGTCACCATGCTGGAGCCCAGCAGATTGTTATTGGAGCCTGGCGGTGCATTTCCAGATGGGTTGCCGGTTGCCGTTATATTCGTGAATCTGAAGAGGCCAAACTCCTCGTAGCTAGTGTTGTGAGCCCCTGTGAATGTTATATCGTAAATGTTCACCATGAAGTTCCATGAATTGGCATCGTTGAAGGACAGTGCCACATTATCCTCGTTGCCTGAAGCGCCACCTCCGAAGCCGCCTCCATCCGCGGCCCGAGTCTGGAATCCGAAGTAAACCTCCACTTCGATCCACCAATGATCTCCTCCTAGAGACCCGCTGTTGAATCCCATAAGCTGGAACTCATCGGTTCCCGGGCTGGCCGTCGGGTATGTGATGATAGCATTCTCAGGAACACCGACCCCATCACCCTCGAACCATGTAACATTCAACAGCCTGGTCCTGTTATTATCGTCCATCGTGAGCGGTTTCGTCTCGTTCACACCATTCTCATCGTACCACGCGATGAAATCAATGGCCGTGTTGTTGATGCCGTCAAACAACTTGTCTACTCCAGCGGCCGTGTAATTCACCTCGGTGTAGAAGGTGTAGGTGTCACCCACATTCACCTGCTTGTTCACCAGGGATGTTCCCGGATTGCTGGTCTCGAAGAAATCCACATCAAACATGTGAGGTGACTCGGCATTGACGATGATTGCCGTTTTCTGGTCAAGGGACTTGGCCGATACCTTGAAGGCACTGGCTCCCACCAAAAGAATATCCACGTTGCCATTGGCTCTGGGTTGATATGCCGCCCCGTATAATTTGTGGGACTGGAAGATGTTGTCGTAGTCTGGTATCCGGGTTATATAGGAATTTCCAACATACAGTTCATAGGCCGCACTTCCTGTTCCGGTGTTTCCGACCATTATGACCCTCGAACCCTGTATGTTCCACGAGGCCGCCGTGAAATTCATTGAAGCGTCAGCACCACCTATGGGCCCCATCCAGATCCACGTACTGGTGAGGATATAAGTTCCTCCCTCGGCACAGACCATACCGCCGTTTATGTTATTGTGCCAGTTGATGGAATTCAGCCTGGCGGATGGGCCTCCGGGAATTGCCGTGACCACAGTGCCGGCGCCGACCAGGTTTGCTTCGGTTATGTAGTATGCCACACCGTTATTGGAAATGTCATAACCAACCATGAAGAAGTGAGTTCCATTGAAGTCAACCCCTGTAAGGGTATCACCGGCGTTCATTCCGGTTATGCTTATCCAGGCTGAACCATTCCAATATCTGGCCTGAGCTGAATCTCCAACAGCGACAAATGTAGCCGGGACAGAACCGCCAGCCACATCATTGAAGGCGATGGAGTTCATACCTCCGATATCTTTCAATCCTCCGCCCATACTGGTGGAGTAGGCCGAATATCCTCCGCCGGTCGGGATCTCACCGACGACCACATAGACATCATTGGCGTAAAGGACGAAATCATCTATGTGCCAGCCTGCATAATCATTCAGGTTCCCATCAACCGAATCAAATGTGAACTTGATCTGGACAAAGTTGCCAAGCCATCCGCTGATATCAATGATCTCCTGATACCAGCTTGTGATCGGTGTGCTCTCACTGTCCCAGGATCTTAATTCGGTCCATCCGGAATCGGTCGTGTTCTTGACCGATACGTTCATGATATCTTTGCCCGGCCCGACATCCTCGACATCGAACCAGTGGCTGAATATCGCCGCCCCGAATGTGGAGCTGCTGGGCAGGTAAACAGGCGGACTTATGAGGCTTCCATTGACCCTTTCGCCGATATCGTAGTTGCCGGTCGAAGAATTACCGAACCACCAGGCATTGCTCGGGCTGTTGGCAATTCCGTGGGAGACTCCGGAACCGGGCACCGGGAGGCCGGATGGATCTGTCACCTGCCAGTTTAGATTGGGGGTGCTTTCCTCGGCGGCAGTGATATTGTAGGAATCGAAGATCTCGGTGCCATTGAGGATGCGGTTGTGTATCTTCACGCGGTCCAGGTCTCCGTCGAAGAAATAATCACCGGATTGACAGGCACCTATCCAGACATTGGCCGCATTTGAGACCAACGGATTGTTCCCATTTCCGGTGGACCAGGCCCCTGCTTTTTCGACTCCGTTGACATATATTTTCATACTGCTTCCGATGCCGGAAGTATAGGTCATGGCCACGTGCTGCCATTCGCCTGCTGTGAGCACCACTCCAGTACCGTAAACATGAGGTGAACCTGCCGAGTAATAATAGAATGACAGCACATTGTTGTCTGTCCTGAAATAATACTGGATAGTGGAACCGTCCAGCCTCTTGGCTGCTATTCCTCCGTAACCTGTGACATTGCCTGGGTTGATATAGGCCTCGATGGTTATATTTTCGGTTATGTCCAGGCTCGGGCTGTGGGGAACCTCGACATAATCGTCAAAGTTATCGAAGTGCAGAGCATCACCGGTTATACCAGCCACTCTTGTCGGTGCATTGCCTCCGGCAAAGTCAGGCATCAAGGTGCCATCATTCTCGTTCAAGGTCGAATCCAGAACCGTGTCTCCGGACCCTTCCTCGAAGTGCCACTCCCCGCCAATAGATTGGCTGTAGTAGTTGTTCAGGGTGGTGTTGTAGCTCTCAAATATCTCACCTGCGCTCAATGAGTAATTCCAGATACTGACCTCGTCAATGGTCCCGTTGAAAGCAATTTTGTCCCCTATTATCAGATCATTGCCGTTCGTGCTGATCCCTCCAGCACAATCTGTTTGTCCTGCAAGAGTACCATTTACGTACAGTTTCATGTGGTCCGAGCCGAGGGCACTGTCATAGGTCAAGACAACATGATTCCAACCAGGTGTTATAGCTGAATTGATGACCACACCGTTTATACTGGCGTATGCTGAGGAAGTATCGACCCCAATGCCATACGCATCGAGCTTGTTGATACCCACTGCGTTCTCATCTCCGACTGTTGAAGTCGGTTCTGGGGTTGCCAGATCTCTCGTGTATCCGTTAAAGTATACAGATGGTGGATTACCTCCCCATCCGTTCCATGAACTGCTATCACCCGAAAACCTTCCCAGGTTGCTCGCTATAGTGCTTGTGCAGTCCACTCCGGTTGCAGAACCACCTGCCAGCTTGTGTATGACAACCCATAATCCGCTGCTGATATCAACCTCTTGGATCACGGCCGGTGAATAGAACCATCCAAAAGCGGAGACGGTCTGTGGGGGGAATGTGTATTCGAGCGTAGATGGGTCACTGACCCCATCCCATATTTGGAACTCAAGGTCTATTGGAAGTGTAGCAGTACTAAAACTCATACCAGTCTGTGTCACAATAGAGAAAGCCTTATCAGCAGGTGTATTTACAGGGCTACCCAAATACATAGTGTTCACTTCACCAAAATGACTAGCACTGCTAGCAATATCGCAAGCCAGGGTATAAGGTTCTAAGACCGTTGTGTGATCACTCTCACTCACAGCACCCAGGTTTCCATAATACATGTAGACAGTTGTGCCAGAGGTTGGAATGCTGGGAACCTCCACCCAGACCGTTGCGCTTCCCGCGCTCCAATCTGCTATCCAGTAATCCAATTTCGTTCCGGTGTCATCGTAGAATCTGATGTCCTCACCATTGGGACCTGCTTTGGCAAAATCGAAGTTCCCGGCATCAAGGTCGATCCTCACCTGGTGATTGATAAGGGGGGATGCCGAGCCGCTGATGGTTAGGGCCTTCTTGAACTTCCATCCGTCCGCTTTCGGCTTGAACCAGGCTTCCAATGTCAGTCCATTTGTCACTTCCAAACTCGGATCGTTGCCGCAATTGACAAGCTCGTCTAC
Organism: Thermoplasmata archaeon; assembly: GCA_023135545.1. Classification (GTDB taxonomy): domain Archaea; phylum Thermoplasmatota; class Thermoplasmata; order SG8-5; family JAGLSY01; genus JAGLSY01. The sequence goes on from JAGLSY010000048.1 coordinate 7,441, forward strand.
TCCATCGAAATCCAAGGCTGTGCCAGATATACCATTCACCCAATCACCGGGCTCCATATTTGTGAGTGTTCCGTTGTTGTCATGCTGGCTGGAATCCACTGCAGTAATTCCAGCTCCTTCATCCATTCTCAATTCGAGAACTTTGTTGTAGGTGATATTGTAGTAATCGGAAATCTCTTTCAAGGAGAGCGCGCGGTCATGGATGCGGACCTCGTCTATCATTCCGTTCAAATAGTTAGTGCCACCCCTGCTGCCGATCTCTATAGGAGTGATGGTTCTCAAAGGGTTGACGCTTGCCATAGAATAATCCAGGTTTCCATCAATGTAGAATGATGCAAGTCCAGAGCTAACATTATAACTCCAGGCTATATGATGCCATTCATTATTAGATATGGGTGTAGCATCATTCCAGCTTGTTGTCGCACCGTCATGCAGGTAATATCTTATTCCTCCGTCGGTCTGGTCCCAGATGCCCCAGCCGCCACTACCATATTTGTTCACTATGCCGCCGAAGCTTTCGTGGGATGATTTATTGATCCAGCAGTCTCCGGTGAAGGAGCCGCCGCTGGTCAGGTCAACAACATTTGGTACAATGGTCTCCTCAGCTAAGCTGAATTCCAGGGCCCCTGCACTCATTCCATCCACCCAGTTTGCGTTCGTTGTACCGTGATGTCGATTTCCACTAATATCCTTGACAGTGGTGCCAAGACCTTCATCGAACTTCCAGTGCGCAATCAAAGAACTTTCCGGCTCACTGGTCAAAGTATCGCTTGGACCACTATTCAAAGATTCTTCTGCTCCCTTACCGGATAAAGTTTCGCCGGTCCAGCCTCCCATCCCGCCTTCCGCACTGTCATAATAAACATAGGCTTCGGTTCTTGTCACAGCATTATATTTATCACCGGGAACACCGACCGTCTGGTCCCAGGTCTCGTTATGCTCTGTGTATCGATATACAACACCGTTATTAGAGGAGTCATTGCCCACGACCATCGCGTATTCGCTATTGTCATCCCACATAACATCCTTGAATGTGGCATCAGGGCTACCGAGGTCGACAAAGATACTGGCTGAGGTTGGATCAGATGTAATTTGGATCGTGCACATCAGCATTGCTAGAACAATGCAGATGACCATTGGCCGTCTAACTAATCCGGCCAAAGATTTTACGCTGTTTCGCGCATCATCCAAATTTATCCTACTCATTTATTCCTCCTCATCCATACACTCCTATCTCAAAGGTGACCGATGCCCGGTAGATGCCCTCTTCAGTTCCACCCGGGACCGAAATATACCAGTCGATTTGCGTGGCTCCATAACCATTGAAGTCGGAGCCCCACGGCCCGTGGGCCGTCGTTCCGTTCTGCGGTGCCGCTACATTCCAGTAGGCCGGCCCCTGTGTGACATTTCCCCAAATTCCCAACGGCTCGTTTGCCGCAAGGAATGGTCTTCCAAATGTCCATGTGCTGTTTATCTGGGTGTTGGTGTTATTTGCCAATGGACTTGTCGATAATACCGCGACACTGGATGCCGGGATGAATTTCGAATCGTCGGTTGTTTTATTCAGTCTTGGAATTGAAACATTGACGAAGTAGGGTGCGTTGGCCGCGCACGCGAGTTGGCTTGAGCCTAGGAAAATATCGTTGGCGCCAGGCGGCACGTTCCCTGTCGGGTTTCCGATTGCCGTCACGTTAGTGAATCTGAAGAGGCCGAACTCCTCGTAGGTGGTGTTGTATGCTCCGGCAAAATCATCGTCATACACATTCATCTGGAAGTTCCATGAGTCCGGGTCGTTGAAGGAGCCAGGATTGCCCGGTGTCCATAGATCACTGGATGGATTCCATGTGCCAGCACTATCTGCCGCCCTCGTCTGCGGCCCGATTGTTATGTTGAAATAGATGTAGTAATGGTCACCAGGCCCAAATTCCAGACCGGCACTGTCAAGGAGAACTTCATCTGTTCCCGGACTTCCTACCGGATATAGCATTGTCGTCGTGTCAAAGCCGACAGCCGGTCCTTCGCTCCACAAAGCCCTGAACACCCTCGTCCTGTGCTCATCGTCCTCGGCGGGCGGGTTGGGAGAAACGCCCCCATCATCGTACCAGGCGGTCAATTCCACCCTGACATTGTCCACGCCATCTGCATAGAACTGGTTCAGTCCGCTGACCGTGTAATTTGCCTCGCAGAAGAAGGTGTATGTTGTTTCCACGTTGTTCTGCTGGTTCAGCTTTGAGGTACGACCCGCATCAGATGTTTTCCACATATCAATATCGAAATTATGGGGGAAGGCCGCATTCACGGTTATTGTGGTCAGCGTATCGGTGGCCGAAGGATATGCACCCAAAGCACCGCTGCTGCCGATTATTATTCCCGAACTCGGGCTGGAGTAACCCTTGTAGGCCACGCCGTTCAGCTGGCCGGTGCCTGCTGGTAGGTGACCAGTCAGGTCGGCAACCATGTCAGTCCCGACACCGTGATGGAGCACCTTGCCATTTCCACTGGCATCCTTCCCGACGATAACAGCTGTGTTTCCATCTGTGGTCCAGGCTACATCATAAAAGATGTCAGAGGATGATACGATTGTTACCGGCTTGTTTGTGCCGTCGAATTTGTAAATATTTCCATATCCATGATAACTTTGTCCTACAATAACCGCATAATCATACTGGGCTCCGTCAGCCCATCTAGGACACCAGGATATGGCATTCTGCGAGTCCAGCTCATCGGTGTAACTGGTGTAGAGTCTGGTTATGGTTTGGTCGCCGGGACCATCCAGTTCATAGACGAAACCTGTATTTTCATCATCTATTCCTACCACATAATGCTTTGAAGATGCAACATCTGTTCTTTGATTCCATGCCGCATCCTTTGCTATGGCAACCTCACCTCCGGCATCCCAGCCACTGGCAATCTCCATCCATGCGGCTCCATTATACCATGCGGCATAGCCCACGCTACCGTCATCTCCTACCGCGAGTATGTGATATCCGTTAACACCACCGCACACCTCAACGCCACGGAATTGGGTGAAAGCTTGGGCCGGTGCAATTGCATTGATAAAACTAGCCCCATCATGGTAGATGGCCACAGGTGTATTTGTGGATGTCCAGCCGACCATGTAGAACCTGTCGGAGAAGCTGTCATACACTATATCATTGAAAGTAGAGCCTCCGGACTGGTGTCCTAGTGTTGTCCATGTGCCGGTTTCTCTTGTGAAGTACCAGACCTCATCATCGACCCCGGTAACCGCCATGCCATACTCTCCGCTGGAATGCCAGGCGAATTTGCTCAGGCCGCCGGTTGGAACTTCCATATATGTACTGAACACGAAATCCTGTGTTGAGCCCCAGCTTTCTCCGCCGTCATTTGAACTGGCTCCTGTACCATCAGCATATGAATCTCCGAACCACCACCAATACTCAATTCCTGTATGTGTGGCAACGATAGCATAATCTATGCCAGCAGTTAGAGTAGGCATTGCAGAGAATACAATATCAATCGAATAATAAGCAACATCTGACAAAGTTAATGTTACGGTTTCAGAAGCGATAGTGCCAGCTGCTCCGGAAGGAAGCCCCTCTGACGTACTTCTGATATCAAATGTGTAATCATTTGTTGTATCACCAGGGCCCGTGCCTTGTAATGGCAATTGTATACTGATCAGTTTACCAGTGGCACTTGGCCTGAATGTCTGCCCATAGGTGTATGTTAGTGTTATCCGTTCGGCATCAGCTGGATTGCCAACTGATTGATCGAGAACAACATCTGTCAAAGGGTATCCTGCGCTCTTGTCCAC
>JAGLSY010000049.1 GCA_023135545.1 Thermoplasmata archaeon
CTGGAGAAGAGCACCATCAAGGCCAGCCAGGCCGCCATTATTTTTCTGATTTGAATCATTTTAGCCTCCCCTCAATAGAACCCTATCCTGAACGTGATGGTCGCCTGGTAGATGCCTTCGGCAGTTCCACCTGGTATCGTGACATACCACTCGAGATCTGTGGTCAGATAACCATTGTAATCAGAGCCCCATGGCCCGTGGGCCGTCGTTCCGTTCTTTGGCGCTGGCACTACCCAATCTGAAAATAATGCCTGGCTCGTGTTTCCCCATACACTCAAGTTCTGCTTTGCTCCGGGGAATGGCTGCATGTTTCTTATTTCACTGTTAACATCGGTAGCCAATGTGCTCGTTGACCTCACTTTCACATCGGTGGCCGACAGAGGAAGGCCGCCTCCGATCCTGGCAAGGTCTGGAATTGACACATTGACGTAATATGGAATATTGGCCGAGCAGGTAATCTGGCTGCCTGTTCCCAGCAGTTGATTTGAAACACCAGGTGGTGCATTTCCAGATGGGTTGCCAGATACCGTGATGTTGGCACTCTGCCATATTCCGAACTCCTCGTGGGAGGCATTGGAAGCGTCATTGTAATCGTTGTCGAATATCATCATCCCCACGTTCCAGCTGTTCAGGTCGTTCCATGCCAGGGTGTCGTCGTGGGGGTTTGTTGGGGCCCCGTTGACAAAGTTATTGCCGTCAGCGGCCCATGTTTGGTCTCCGAAGGATACGTTGAAGAAGAACCGGTAGGTGAAGCCATCACCTCCGTATACGCCTGGGTCGCGCCACCAGCTGACCAGCTGGAACTCGTCGGTTCCGGGGCTTCCGATGGGATATATCATTGCCGCGGATTCCGGGGGCCCTCCACCCCCTTCTTCCCAGAGGAAACTGAACTGCCTGGTCCGGTTGTAAGTGGTTGCCCAGGTGGGCTCGGGGTTGCTGGTGGCAATACCCTCGTCGTAAAAGGCCTCGAGGTACACGCGCACATTATCCGTTCCATCGAAGAGTTCATTGGCTCCTCCCACAGTGTAATTTACCTCGGCATAGAATGTGTAAGTGGTCGCCACGTTCACCTGGGTATTGAACTTCGTTCCACTGAATATGCCATCTGACTGCTTCCACATCTGTACGTCGAATATGTGGGGCATGTCTGATTTTACTGTAACCGTGGTATCGGAATGGAAGGCGTTCGTGTTAAGCTGGTAGCCAGCTACATTTCCTACCACGAAACCCCAGCCAGGACTTTGCGGCATCCTGTAGTCCACTGCTGTAAATTGATCTCCAGCACCCAGCGTGTCCAGCAAAACTACATTTTTGGAACTGTTCATGAATTGATAGAGGGTCGAGATGCCGCCGCGGTTGGATATGATGGTCGCCTCGTTCCAGGTGGATTCATCCCAGGCGATGTAATCATAATAGCCCAGAGGGTAACTTGTTCCGGCATAGAATTGGCCGCCCAGATCAACAGGCTTTATGCCCACTAGGACATCGTTGCCACCGACAAGTGCGTATCTATCTGCTATTGGTAAGTTAGGGTCATTGTTCCAGGCGATGGAGTAAAGCTCTGGATAATTTCCCAACTCTGCCGGCAGATAATTATAATGCCAAGATGGAACAGTTATGGGATCCGGTATCTGGTCTGTGAAGGTGATCATTGCCGAGCCGCCTCCGGTCGTTTCTCCGACAATGTAGAAGCGCTGGTATGCGGACTCCCAACCCACATCGCAATAATCACCAGCTGGCAGGGCATCATCGCCATCACTCACGGTAGACCAGCTTCCGCCATTGTTCCAGAAAAAGTAAACCTGGTCATTGGCTCCGACAGCCAGACCGTTTCCAAAGATATCCACCGCTATGTCACTCATGGCGTTTGTGGGGCTACCAGGACCTGTCTGCAGTTCATAGACTGTGAATCGATCGCCAGGGTTGATAAAGAAAGCTGTGTTTGACCCGCCTCTGGCTTCGCCAACCATGTAGAAGAAACCAAGGAATTCACACCACTCACATGCATTGAGCGTGTAACCTGCGGCATATGGGTAATTTGTGAGATATGTCCAGGTGTTGACATCCGGGTAATACCATGCAGCATTCTGTCCATTGGCATTTGAATCAGTGCCAACGACAAGGGCCAGGGTGCCTGCAGTGTTCCAGGCAACATCATTCACG
>JAGLSY010000005.1 GCA_023135545.1 Thermoplasmata archaeon
GTGGCCGACGGTGTGATATCTTTGAGATACAAAGAAACAGATGATGCAGGGGATGTCCAGTTATCGATAAGGATAATCAAGATGAGAAGGACCAGACATTCCAGAAAGATCAAGCCGTATTCGATAACACCGAAGGGGATCGAGGTTCACTCACAGGCAGAAATGTTCTAGTAAGGGTCACAGTAGTTGCCAGTGTGGGTCTCAGTATTACACAGTATGGTGGGGGAGGAAGGAGGGTATAGACAAGAAAAAGCAAAGTCTATTCCCTCGAAGCCATGAAATCCGGAGCAGTGAAAACACGGAGGTGCCAGTTTCTCAATACTCCCGCCACGACGCCGAGCACTTACAACATCGGTAGATCCTGGTCTCCGGCTCATCTGATGCCCTCGTCTGGCGTAACACAAAAAAAGCCTCGTTGTGGCCGCATTTGGGACATTCGACCCTGGTCTTGGGAAGGGTGTCGATGCTGCCATCTATGACCATCATCTCCTTGTCTTCCGTCCTTTCGGTGACTATCTTGGTGCTGGCCTTGGACTTGCTTTTGCCGGTGTACCCGCATTTCCTGCAAGTGAACTCGCCATCCTTTGGAAACATCATGGATTTGCATTCTGGACAGAACATTTTATCTCCTTCTTTCAGGATATAGTATACTGGCCAGGAATAAATACCTATTGTTAAGTTATGTTGGTTATGGTCAATGAGGGCTCCCAAAGCCTAGAACTGGGGATGCCACACAGTTAATCTGTTGAGAGACGCCGGATGCCATACTGGAGCCCTTATCAAATCAAACACTTGGCTAACAAACTGATTGAAGCGTGTTTGCTTTTCCAATCGCGTACAATTGCATATGGATTGCGCAATTGGAAAATTCAACCCAAGCCAATTCCGGAAGCATATTGCACCCAATATCTACACATCTAAAGACTAGGGCATTAGGGCTTGAGGATCATTCAATAGATTTATTTAGGCAAAGGCACTTATCAGAATCATGAAGCAAGGGATGGCCAATGTAATTGTATTTCCAATTGCATTGTGCGTACTGCTCAGTGGGATGGGAATAGGATTTATTGGTATATCGGCTGGTGGCCTGGCACCCGTGGATGAGATAGATGCTGCATTGACAACGCACGATCCTATCAGGATAGATGGGGATGGGGATTTTGCTGCACAGGCACTGATTGGGGGGTGGGGGGGTGATGGTTCGCCTGGAAACCCATATATCATCGAGAACTATGATATTATTGCGGATACCGATCATGGGATTTCAATAACCGGAACTACTGTCCACTTTATAATTAGAAATTCACTTCTTCGGGATGGGATGAAGCCTAATTATAAGAGCGGTATCTCACTTAGTAGGGTTCAGAATGCTACTGTTAATAACAACACTTTAACAAACAATGATATTTCTCTATATCTTTGGAATTGTAGCATCAATACTTTCGTTAACAACACTATTGCAAATAGTGCATTCGGTATTTGGCTACCCCGCTGTGAGAACAACACTATTGTTAACAATACAATTATCTCGAATGGAGTGAGCGGAATTAAGGTAGATGGTTCAGTTTTTGGAGACGAATCGAGTAATAATATGATATACCATAATAACTTTATAAATAATACTCCTCATGTTATAGGGGAGGGGGGCGAAAATAATTTTTGGAACGCTTCCTACCCTTTAGGGGGTAATTACTGGGATAATTACACTGGTGTTGATCTCTTCTCTGGTCCGAGTCAGGATGTTGTTGGAAATGATGGTATCGGTGATACAAATTATAGCTATTATGTGGCCCCTTACTCGCCCTTTGTAGATTATTATCCTCTGATGTCCTCAACTGTTCCTCCTAATGCTATAAGCTATGAGCCAAACGGCCTTTCTGTTCCTATTGGGACCAACATAACCATTGAATGGAATGAAACAATGAACTGGATGTCAGTGAACAATTCGTTCAGTTATACTGATAATATCACTGTTTGGAATTCTACAAACGGCACATGGGTTCACAATTCAATAACGAACATTTCCATATTTACTCCCACAGGCTTGCTAAATTATTCAACAGAATACTGGGTTAATGTTAATGTCACGGCATTGGACCTAATTGGAAATCCTTTAGATCAAGATAAAAATGGAATTGGCGGTGAATGGCCCGAGGATGTTTTGACTTGGAACTTCTTCACCACCATCCCTCCAGATACCTCCCCCCCCATCGCCCTCAACTGGTCCCCAAATGGCACATACCTGGCTCCCATCAATTCATCTTTCGTGATACGATGGAACGAGACAATGAACTGGACATCTGTGGAAAATGCCTTTAATTATACAGATAATGTGACGGTCTGGACATCTGCCGATGGCACATGGGTTCACGATGATGTTGCCAACACTTCCGTTTTCACGCCCACTACCGCGCTGACTCTTAATACAACATACTGGGTCAGTATCAACATAACAGCCACGGACACTGTGGGAAATCCTCTGGACCAGGACCAGAACAGAACTGGAGGTTACTGGCCCGATGATGTCCTCACCTGGAATTTCACAACAGTCTTGCCCGAGGCTATCCCACCCTTCGCCCTAAGCTACACCCCCAACGGCACCGCCGAGCCCATCAACACCAGCTTTGTCATCGTGTGGAACGAGACAATGAACTGGATATCTGTGAACAATTCATTCCAATACACAGATGGCATAAATTGGTTCAACTCGACCAACGGCACATGGGTTCACGATGCGGCCACCAACACTTCTACCTTTACTCCCAGCCAGAAGCTGGAGTATGATACATTGTACGGTGTCATGATAAATTTCTCGGCAACCGACGTTGTCGGGAACATGCTGGACCAGGACCGGGATGGTATGCCTGGGGAATTCCCCCAGGATGTGGTCAACTGGACCTTCAAAACAATTGATGCTCCGCCAACGGTCATATCGGTGTCCCCGGGCCATCTGGATACCCTGGTCGACCCCAACACGAATTTCACAATCCATTTCAGCGAGTCCATGAACACCACGACAGTGGAAATGGCCTTCACTTACTCGGATGGCTTCAACAACTTCAACATAACCAACGGAACTGTTTTCTGGGGGATACTGGACAGAACAATGATATTTGATCCAACTGATGTGCTGGTCAATGGCACCATGTATATCCTGACAATAGACGGCTCCATCGCGATGGACCTCGACGGAAACCTTCTGGACGGGAACGGTGATGATATCACGGGCGATGATTATACATGGGTATTCACAACCTGGCTAGAACCCCCGGCACCCACCGTGGTGTATGGAATTCCGGCAGATGGCTCCACCATGGTCAATGTCAACACTCACATCCAGATAAAATTCGATTTCAGAATGGACCCGGCATCGGTTGAGGAGGCTTTATCCATATCCGGAGGCAGCACTCTGCTGGATGCAAATGACGGGGCCTTTTCATGGTCCAACAATGTGGATATCATGACATACCAGCCCCATGAATATCTGGATTACGAGGAGGATTACACTGTCCGGCTTGAGGGAACTGCCAGGTCCTACGTGGGTAAGTTAATGGACAACAACGGTAATGAGTTGGGTGAGGGCACGCCGGTCGATGATTATGTTTTCGGTTTCGAGACGAGTGCGGAACCCCCTGTGGTGGATTCCACATACCCGGCCAATGGTGCGAACAGAGTATTGATTACCCTCCCGGCCATCAACATCACCTTTAACACGGCCATGGACAACAACTCGGTGGAGGATGCTCTGCACATATCACCCTACATACCAGGCAATATAACCTGGAGCGCGGACAACAGGGAAATGTCCCTGATTCCGAGAGGGCCTCTCAATTTCTATACCGAGTATACCGTGACTATAAACGGCAACATGGCAACGGATGTGGATGGTGTATGGCTGGACGGTGACAAGGATGGGGCATACGGCGACGACTATCAGTTCAGGTTCGTTACCGAGGGTGCTCCTGACCTCCAGCCCCCGGTTATTCTCAGGGTCTTCCCATACAATAACTGGACCACTGTCCCTGTCAACGTGTATATCCAGGTGGTATTCAACGAGAGCGTGAACCGAACTTCGGTTCAAAATGCTTTCACCATGAGCAACGGCACGGCCTTCATCAACGGCTCCTTTTCCTGGAGTCTGGATTCCACATCCTTCAAGTACTACCCATCCGAGAACCTGTCCTACAACACGACCCACACCTGCACCGTGAACCCCGGCGTAGAGGACCTGGCAGGAAACAAGATGACCGTGGGCTATACCTGGACCTTCCTTACGGGAGTGGTGCAGGTAAGCGAGAGGGAGCCCATACCGGAATTCTGGTACTACGTGGCGATAATTTTCACCCTTCTGATTCTCCTGGGATTCCAATGGTTCAGGAATAAACATCTGGTTACCCAGCTCAGAAAGACCAGAGTTGATAATAAAAAGCTGAAACGGCACATGAAAAAGTTGGATCCGAATTACGGGGCTAAGAAGGCCGCGGTGGAAAGGACGACTCCTGAGGTAGAGGTCGAGAAGCCAGAACTTATAGAGGGAGGGGCTGAAAAGCCGGAAGTTCCGGAAGCCAATATGGATGAAGGAAAGGTTACCGACGGAACCGCAGATGTCAGTGCTCCCGATGAGCCGCTGGCTGAAGATGTCGAAGTAGGCGAGCCGGATGCTGAAACAAAGCCAGATATGGAAATAGAACCCGAAAAAGAATGATTTATTTGCCGAGGTAAAAGGGGTGTCCCTCGGCATTAACAGGTCGCTTCATGGTAAGCTTAGCTCTCTCTGCACCCTGACCCATGCCGAGGGATTGTTGGTTGCCTGGGTTGTCCTCCAGTCATCCACAGACGACTCGTCTTAGTCCTGAAGGGACCCTTTAAGGCAAACTGCCCCCGCCTGCACCATGGATCATGTATCAACCAAAGGTTGGTCTGTCACCATGGTCTTCTTAGCAAGGACATGACTATTAAGATTCTAATATATCATAAACCTTTTGGTTCAGCCTAACCTGCTTTGAGCTGCCAATTGTATTTATAATATTCCTGTTTGTTTTAGCAGAAAGTTTCTTATATGGCCTTTTTGTTTTCCGGCCCAATCTATCTCTTCCAGTAATCCTTTGGGATGCAGGGAGAAAGATGGGAGATGATATTATGACAGACAATAATTATAGAGAAGTGACGATGAACACGGCAGAGCCCGCGGCATTGGGCCTGTTCGGACTTGCCCTGGTAACCCTTGTCGCTTCGTCCCAGAAAATGGGATGGACCATGGGTTTTGAGGGGATGATCCCCTGGGTTATTTTCCTGGGAGCCATTGCCCAGCTTATCTCGTCCGGTATCGAGTTCAAAAGATGCAACACGTTTGGAGCGACAGTATTCGGAGCCTATGGTCTTTTCTGGCTGGCTATCGGCTGGACCTGGCATCTGGGAGTACCTAGCCCTGAGCAGCTTGGATTTGCCGTAATCGGATATCTGATATTCAGCCTTTACATGACCTACGCCGCCGGAGCGATCAACAAAGCCTTTTTCGCAATAATGGTATTCATTGACCTGCTGTTCATATTCCTGATACTCCAGATATTCTTTGGTATCAACGGACAACTGGCAGGAGTCGCGGAGCTTGCCGTTGCGGCCAGTGCCTTCTACACATCAGGGGCTATCCTTCTGGAGAGTGTCGCCGGGTTCGAGGTTCTGCCTTTCGGGGAGCCGCTCTGGAAGCTGAAGAAGTTCGATATATAAAACTCTAAACTCGCAGGAATGTAGGCCATCGGCCTACACCCTTTCCCTTTTTCTATATTTTTCTGTATACCAAGAAAATGCCTATCCATGACGCGGGGGTGCTTCCAACGTGCCAGTGGGGGATATCATTGATGTGCCAGCGTGGGTCCCAGTATTAGATGGCATGGGTATCAGTGAAAAACAGTGTGGTGGGGGGCGGCAGGCGGGCAAAGAATGCGCCCATAGCGGATGTTTCAGCGCGTCGGCATAGACCTACCTTTTCCAGGCATATTCCATAATGTTAATTAGTAAAAAAACATTCCCGAACAAATCGACCAAGGTGATTATATGACTTATGATTATGACAAGACCTACGAGGACTGGAATTGGGAACTGCCAGAGTTCTTCAACATGGGATATGACTGCACTGACAAGCACGTGGCCGCAGGCAAGGGTGAGAGAACAGCCCTCATCTACGAGGACGAGGAGGGAAACAACAAGACCTACACCTACGCCCAGATGAAGGAACTGAGCGATAAATTCGGCAACGCTCTCAGAAAGCTGGGCTTGAAAAAGGGTGACAGGTTTTTGATAAGGCTTCCCAACGTGCCGGAGTTTCAGATCGCCTTCATCGGCGGG